>JBLWQS010000233.1:0-3059 GCA_048452705.1 Acidimicrobiia bacterium | reverse complement strand
CGGCTCGACGAGAAGAACTTTCACCGGCGAAACCCTAGGAGGGATCCGTTCGAGATGATGCCACTCTTGCGTTCCGAGCAATCTCTGCCGATCGACAAGATTTCTCCTCTTGAGAGGGCTTTTCTGTCACACCTGTCTGTCATATTGGTCACATGTTCGACATGATGGTTGATGACACGTTCAGCGATGCGGTCGCCCGCCAGACACAGAGTGTCCCGGCCGGTCTTGGCGAGATGGAACCCGGCCCGTTCCTCGCCATCGTCTTGTCTGGCATCGAGTTGGACGGGCTCTCCGGCGACGATCGGGTCACAGTGCTGAAGGCGCGACAGCGCATGGCGTCGCACTACACCGCACAGACCTATGAGGCGATGACGTCGATCGTCGACACCTACCAGGACGAGGAAGCCTCGGGTCTTGAGAGCGCCGCCGACGGCGCCGCCTACGAACTACGTGCTTCGCTCCAACTCACCCGACGGGCCGCGGACGTTGAGTTGTTGTTCGCTCTCGACCTGCGTGATCGCCTCCCGAAAGTCTTCAACGCCCTGTCATCCGGGCTGATCGACCAGCGAAGGGCGCGCACCATCGTCTGGCAAACCACACACCTCAACGACGACGTTGCACGCGCCGTCGTCGACCGCATCATCGGCGACGCACCCGAGTTGACGACCGGCCAGTTGACCGCCAGGATCCGCAAGCTCGCCATCACCGTCGACCCCGACACCGCCCTACGCCGCTACGAAGACGCCGTTGCGGAACGCAGAGTCGTCGTTGAACCCACCGACGACGGCACCGCCAACCTTCTCGCCCTCGACCTCCCACCCGACCGGGCCATCGCAGCCAGACAACACGTCGACCGGATCGCCAGAAGCCTGCGGAGACCCGGAGAGAACCGCAGCATGGACCAGCTCCGTGCCGACACCTACCTCGACCTGCTCTGCGGCAACGACACCACAGGTCACGGCGGTTCGGTCGACCTTCGCGTCGACCTCGACACCCTCGCCGGCCTCTCCGACCATCCAGGAGAACTCGCCGGCTACGGCCCCGTCATCAACGACATCACACGCCGCATCGTCGCAGACAACACCGGAGGCGACTGGCGTTACACCGTCACCCACAACGGACAACCCGTAGCGACCGGCACCACACGACGTAGACCCACCGTCGGCCAACGCCGCATCGTCGAAGCCACCCACACCACCTGCATCTTCCCCGGCTGCCGCATGCCCGCCACACAATGCGACCTCGACCACCGCATCGAATGGACCAAGAGCCACACAACCGACGTCGACGACCTCGGCCCGTTCTGCCGCCACGACCACATCGGAAGACACAAACACGGCTGGACCTACCACAAACTCCCCAACGGCGACATCAAATGGACCAGCCCCCTCGGCCACACCTACACCACAAAAGCACGAGACCCCTGAAACGAAGAGACAACAGACAACAGCTTCGGGCCGAGTGCTCCATACTCAATACTCAGCACTCAGTACTGACCGGCGCAGCCGGTCCCCTACAACTCCTTGCGACCCGTCAGGGCCCGGCCGAGCGTGATCTCGTCGGCGTAGTCCAGGTCGCCGCCAACCGGGAGACCCGAAGCGAGCCTCGTCACGGTGACACCGAGCGGCTTCAACAGTCTGGCGAGGAACATCGCTGTGGCGTCGCCCTCAAGCGTCGGGTTCGCGGCAACGATGACCTCCGTGACATTCTCCACGTCAACCCGGTCGAGGAGTTCCTTCGCACGGAGTTGGTCAGGACCGATTCCCTCGATCGGAGAGATCGCGCCACCGAGAACGTGATAGCGGCCCGTGAACTCCCCGGTCCTCTCGATCACTGGGATGTCCTGGGCACGCTCAACAACACATACGATCGACGTGTCGCGTCGAAGGTTGCGACAGATCGAGCATTCCTCTTCAGCGGTGACGTTGAAGCAGCGTGAACAGAGCCGAACCTCCCGCCGCATCGACGTGATCGCGTCGGCAAGGCGAACCGCGTCCGTCTCCTCTGCGTTGAGGAGATAGAAGGCCAGTCGCTGCGCGCTCTTTCGGCCGATCCCGGGCAGCCGGGCCAGTTCGTCGACGAGGCGCTGGACCGGCGGTTCGAACATCAGCCGAGCAGACCGCCGAGATCCATCCCGCCTGCGACGCCGCCCATCGAGTCGGCGGCATCGTCCGAAGCGGCGGCAAGTGCCTGGTTGACGGCGGCGACCACGAGATCCCCTGCCATCTCTGGATCGTCGGGATCGAGAACAGCCGGATCGAAATCGACAGATACGAGTTCTCCTGAACCGCGGACAACTGCTTTGACGACACCGCCGCCGGCGGTGCCCTCATAGGTCTTGACGGAGAGCTCGGCCTGAGCGGACTCGATCTGCGCCTGCATCTGCTGCGCCTGCTGCATCAACTGGCGCATATCGTTCGGCATTTGTTGTGACATGCCCCGAACAGTACTGAGTACTGAGTACTGAGTACTGCTCTCGTCTCATGTCTAACGTCTGTCCCAATGACTCGTTACCAAGCTCTCTATCGCAAGTACCGGCCGCAACGGTTCGACGAGGTGATCGGACAGGATCATGTCGTCGGGACACTCTCCCGCGAAGTTACGGATGAGAAGGTCGCCCACGCCTACCTCTTCGCGGGTCCCCGGGGAACCGGGAAAACGACGACGGCCCGCCTCCTCGCAAAGTCACTCAACTGCACGAACCGCACGGTGGGTGCCGAGCCGTGCAATGAGTGCGACTCCTGCATTGGGATCACTGAAGGGACCTCGCTCGACGTCATCGAACTCGACGCGGCCTCGCACAACAAGGTTGAAGACGTCCGGGAGATCAGGGTCAACGTCGGGACGGTTGCCGCCGCCGAAGGGGCCCGAAGGATCTACATCCTGGATGAGGCTCACATGCTGTCGCGTGCTGCAGGGAACGCTCTCCTCAAGACACTCGAAGAGCCGCCGGAGCACGTCGTCTTCGTCCTCGCAACAACCGAACCGTACAAGTTGCTCGACACGATTCGGAGCCGTTCGCAGCGGTTTGACTTCCATCCGGTCTCATCCGAGACACT
>JBLWQS010000232.1:0-3077 GCA_048452705.1 Acidimicrobiia bacterium | reverse complement strand
GATGCTGGTCGTGGTGCTGGTCACCGGTGCGTTCGCAGCGCTGCAGGGGGTACCGATCCTGCTCGGTCGCCGCTTCACGGATCGGGCGGCGACGTAGGCGTCTCAAACGGATGCGTGCGGAGTCGAGGGGGATGTGGCATCCTCCTTGCCAACCACGCTGGATCACTGGAGGGGCAATGCCGTACCGGGCTGAATACATCTGGATCGACGGTCGCAAGCCGACGTCATACGTTCGATCGAAGACCAAGATCGTCGCGTCCGGACAGGAACCACCACTGTGGGGCTTCGACGGGTCGAGCACGGACCAAGCTCCGGGAGAGCTATCGGACTGCGTCCTCCGGCCCGTCTTCGTGCGACCGGACCCGATCCGGGGCGGTGAAAACGTACTCGTGATGTGCGAGGTGCTGACCCCGGACATGGAGCCCCATCCATCCAATACGAGGGCATCCTGTGTCGAGGTCTATGAGCAGTACAAGGATCAGGAGCCCTGGTTCGGTCTTGAACAGGAGTACACGTTCTTCAAGGATGGGCGTCCCCACGGCTGGCCGATCGGTGGCTTCCCTGCGCCGCAGGGCGGGTACTACTGCGGTGTCGGCGCCGACGAGATCTGGGGACGCGACGTCGTCGAGAACCACACGGTGGCATGCATGGAGGCCGGACTCGAGATCTCCGGCACCAACGCCGAGGTGATGATCGGACAGTGGGAATTCCAGATCGGACCGCTCGATCCGGTGGCGGTCGGTGACCATCTGTGGATGGCTCGGTGGCTCCTGTACCGACTTGCCGAGGACTGCGACATCTCCGCTCACCTCAACCCGAAGCCCGTTGAAGGCGATTGGAACGGGGCGGGGATGCACGCCAACTTCTCCACCGCGGCGATGCGCGAGTCATATGATCCGATCATCGCGGCGTGCGAGGCGCTCGGCACGAAGGCCGACGAGCACGTTGAGAGCTACGGAGCCGGCATCCAACGACGGCTCACGGGTCTGCACGAGACGGCGCCGTGGACCGAGTACTCGTACGGCGTGTCGAACCGGGGCGCTTCGGTGAGGATCCCGTGGCAGACCGCCAGGGATCAGAAGGGCTACATCGAGGACCGCCGCCCGAACGCGAACGCCGATCCGTACGTGGTAGCGCGGCTGATGACGGAGACGATCTGCTCCGTTTTGGCCGACGAGTAGCCCGCCCACAGCCAAATCCCCATCGTTTGTGCCTACGACCACACTCTTCGTGGTTGTAAGCACAAACGACGTGTGTCGCTGACCGCTACGGCGTCGCGTTTCTGACGGCGTCGAGGGTTGCGATGAACTCGGTGGTGAGCACTTCGTAGGCGTCAACCGCCTCGCGTCGTGCCGTTCCGTCGTCGGGGGCAAGGAGGCCTTCGATTACGGCATCAACACCCGGTGGCAGCGCGGCCGCTGCAGTGATCGAGTCCGGCCAGACCGCCGTGTACGCGTCGGGTGGATTCGTCGCTGCAACATTGTCGCTCAGCGTCTGCGCCTCAACCTTCGCTGCTTCGAATCCAGCCAGCGTGTCGGCGGACGAGGGGACGCCGTCGGCCCTGTTCTCCCAGGCCGTGTTCGTATCGTCGATGTCGTTGGCGATCGTGTTCGCCGTTGCTTCGTAGCCGTCCACGAGGCTGAGGAATGCTGCGATGTCCGGTGGGAGCGTGGTCGTCGTGGTGCTGTCGGGAACCGACGTGGTGGTCGCCGATGCGGCCACCGTCGTTGTCGTCCCGACCGGAATCTCCGCTGGGGGAAGCGCTGTGACGAACAGGTACGTGAATCCGATCAGCGCCGCGATGAGGACCGGCAGAATCCAACGTCCGTGCTTCGGGTCTTCTTTGCTCACGGGAGCCAGGATAGGCGGTCACGGGGAAAGGAGGAGACACCAAGGAACCGGGAAGGCGAACGGTCGTTGGTTGGTTACGCTCATCATCATGGAGTTACGGGGAAGAACCGGGATCGTGACCGGAGGTGGCGTTCGCGTCGGACGTGCGATCGCGCTCGGCCTAGCCCGAGCCGGTGTCGACGTATTCATTCACTACAACAGATCAGCGGAGCCGGCCGAACGAACTGCCGCAGAGGCTCGGGAACTGGGTGTTCGAGCCGCCGTTGGATCGGTCGATCTCTCGGACCCATCGAAGGCTATGGAACTCATCGAGCTTGCCGAACGGTCCCTCGGGACACCCTCGATTCTCGTCAACAGCGCGTCCGGATTTCCCTCCGACACGATTTCAGACGTCACCGTCGATGCCTGGAGATCGACGCTTGACCTGACACTGGCGTCACCGGTATTCGCCACGCAGGCCTTCGCCAATGCACTTCCGGAAGAGTCGAATGGCGCCGTCGTGAACATCACCGATGTCCGAACCCAGACCCCGTATCGGGAGCATTTCAGCTACGTGGTGGCGAAGGGCGGAATCGACACGTTCACGAAGACGGCAGCCCTGCAACTCGCCCCACGCATCAGGGTGAATGCCGTTGCCCTCGGGGTGATCCTCCCGCCGCCGAATGAGAATGACGACTACGCCGCGCGACTCGCTGCCGACCTGCCGCTCGCTCGTGTTGGCGGGACGGAACCGGTGGTTGCTGCGGTCCTCTCGCTCTTGGAGAACGACTTCATCACCGGCGAGATCGTACGGGTCGACGGTGGGGGGCATCTGAGATGAGCCGCAAGCACGGAGCGAAGCGGGGAACGCGATGACGGATCATTTGGATCGGATCCATATCAGAGATCTTGTCGTCTCCGGGATCCTTGGAATCAATCCTGATGAGCGGATCCATCGCCAGGACATCCTGGTCAACGCCACGCTGTGGGCGGATACTCGGGACGCGGCGGCGAGCGACGACATTGACGATGCTGTCAACTACCGGACGATCACGAAGCAGTTGATCGCCTCCATCGAACAGGGCGAACCCATGCTCGTGGAACGCCTTGTCGCCGAACTCGTCGAGATCTGTCTTGACGCGGATGAGCGGGTAGCCGCGGTGGAGATGACCGTCGAGAAACCGGGTGCGCTGCGGCACGCACGATCGGTCGGGATCACGATCTACCGAACACGAAACGGAGTTGAC
>JBLWQS010000231.1:0-3110 GCA_048452705.1 Acidimicrobiia bacterium | reverse complement strand
CCGTCAGCAGAGAACCGGCGGCGCCGATCCCGAGCAGCGCCATCGAGACGATGAGGAAAGCGAAGTGATAGAACTGGGTGACGGCGAACACCCGCGTGAGCGCAATCTCGAAGACCAGCCCCGACGCCGAAGAGGCTGCCACGCCTCCGAGCGTGAAGAGACCGGCACGGGACCGCGGCATTCTGCTTCGCGACGACGGTGCCATGGCGAGCCTTCCCGACCGTTCTCTTTCATCGTACGCGGTGGTATCGAATCTCGGTCAGGTCCCAGCAGCGTCCGAATAGGCCATCACCGAAAGTCCCATGAGCGGCACGCTCTCCGCCTCCTCAGACGATCTGTGCCAACCCTCTCGGTAGTGACGTCCCCGTCATGAACCCGGACCTGGAGAACACCTCGAGACACGCCGCTGACGCGCATCACGTCATCGCCCCGAGAGAACATCGAACACCCGTCTATGGACGACACTCGCCGGAGATTCCCCGCCCATATCCGGCCCGGCGCCCTGAACGGCCGACCGGAGTAGGAATTGATGCCTGACTGGGCGGCGTCGGCGATCTGTAGCGACAGCAGAGTCAGCGGCTTGGATGGGCCGGGGACTCCGTGGTGCTGGTTCGGTTGGTCTATTCCTCGAGGGGGAGGCCCCAGTTGCCGTCGCCTGACACCTGCGTGTACTGGTTGTACTGCCGGTGGATCTTCCCGTCGACGTGATGCTGCACGGCGAATCCGATCAAGGCAAGGTCGATCGGTGGCTCGACGAACATTGTTGCCACCGCCGACCACCGACCGTTGGTAGTGATTTCCCCGCAGGTGAAGATCACGGATGGTGGATACCAATACACGTCGGACTTCACCCCTGATGCTCCAATGTTGTGGAGGTTGTGGGGAATCCCGTGCGTCGCCGGGTCGTCTGACATGGCGTCGACGATGGCTTGGGCGTCGCGTTGATAGCCGGTTGCCTCGGAGGTCCCCTCGAAGAGCGTGCAGAAGCTGCGGGCCTCGCTTGCGATCACCGGGTCGGGTGCGGTCGAGACCGCTGCGACCTCGTCGACGTCGGTGCCGTAGATGAGATGCCATTGAAACTTGTCATCGACGATCCGGAACATCCAGATGCCCTCCTCACCCGAGCCGTCCAGTCTCGAAGCCGAGACGGGCACCGCTATCCAATCGGCCGACACGACGGTCGGGCCACCGCAGTCGACCGTGGAGAACCCGGTCATCACCAGGGCGGCCTCCACGTCGCTGGGTCCTCGTGCGACCGCTTCGTCGGTCTCCTTGACCCAACCGGCTATCCCCGGAACTCCCGCGGGGATCCACCCGTCGGCGGGGATGTCGGCGAACTCGATATTCTCGGCGAGATACCGGGTGACGTCGGGCCACGACGAGCAATAATCCCGAACAAGTTGCTCCATCGCAGCCGGGTTCGGGAGAAGAGCCGGATCGACGGTCGTCGTGGTTATCTCGATCGTCGTCGGAGTCGGTTCCGGGGCGCTGGTCGTTGGCGCTTCGGGACTTGTTGTTGTCGACGGTAGCGCGCTCATCGTCACCGCTGTGGTGGAGGAAGCCTGGGACGTCTCCGAGCTGCCACCCCCGGTGCCGCTACAAGCAGCCAACAGCAGGGCAACCGCGGCGCAGAGAGTGAACCGTCTGAGGAAAGGCTGCCTCATCACCAGGACTCCTCAATCGTTGTCCAGCGGTGCTCTCCAACGGTACCCCGCTTCCTCGAATCGGACCAGGGATATCCGACTCCAATCGTCACGGGAACATGCCGAAGCTGAGAGCGCGCAACCAGCTTGGTGTTCGGCCGCTTCCTTCTGGTCGAACGCACATCCCGCGTCCGAGGAGTGGTTCTCCATGCCGGCGGGCCGCAACCAGTCAGACGAGTCCGAAGAGCTCCCAGATCCTCGTAACGACGAAGACCAACAGGACGATGCCGACCAGGTCCAGCACGATGCCCCGCCGGAAGATCTGACCGGCCGTGTAGAGACGGGTGGAGTAGGCGATCATGGTTGGAGGCGTCCCGACGACCAGGGCAAAGTCGATCGACGACGCGACCGCCACGACCATGACGAGGCCGATCGGACTCACACCGAGAACGCCTGCGAGCGGGATCGCCAGCGGGATCAGGATCGCCGCCGACGCCGTGTTCGAGGCAACCGTCGTCAGGAGCAGCGTGAGGGATGCGACGGCCAACACCGCGATCACCTCGGGGACGTTGGCGAGGCCCACGAGCCTCGTTGCCAGATAGTCCGAGGTTCCGGATCGCACGAGGAACAAGCCGAGCGTCAACCCTCCCCCGAATGTGAGTAGCGACGGCCACGAGATCCGCCCGAGATCCTCCGGCAGGAGCTTCCCCAGGATGAAGAGCGCCACAGCACCGGCCAACGCAACGATCCCGGCGTGGAAACCGTGGAAGGTCTGCGTGAGCCAGCCGGCAACGACCGCCAAGAGGACCGCGAGCACGATCATCTGGTCGTGATCCGGTTTGCCGAGCTTCCGATGCTCGTCGACGGCGACCCGGCGCGCTTCGACGAATCGTTCCGGCTCGACGTGGATGCGGCTCCGCTTCCACAGGTATACGGCCATGATCGGCACGAAAAGCACCACCATGGGGAGACCGAAGGCGAACCACTCGACGAACGAGATCGACCGGCCGCCGAACCCCTCAAGGAACTCGATGGCGATCTGGTTGGCCGGTGTTCCTATTGCGCTGCCGACCCCGCCGATGGTGGATGCGTAGGCGATGCCGAGCACAAGGGCCTTGCGGAAGTTCACATCGCCGAGCGGGGCGGTCACAGCGATAGCGATCGGGACGAGTAGCGCGGCTGCCGCAGTGTTGGACATGAACATCGACAAGACGGCGGTCAAGACAAGCATCGCTCCGAACAGCGTCGCTGCGTTCCGCCCCGACCGGGCGGTGATCGATACAGCGATGTAGTGGTCGAGGCCGCACCGCTGCATCGCTTCGGCCATCAGGAACCCGGCGAAGAACAGGACGATGATCGGGTTGAAGAAGGGCGCCGTAGCGTCGACCGCGTTTGCGATGCCACTGAACACGAGAACCACGGGGATCATCAGCGATGTGACGAAGAGTGGGATCGCTTCGGTCACCC
>JBLWQS010000230.1:0-3125 GCA_048452705.1 Acidimicrobiia bacterium | reverse complement strand
CGATCACGATCTCGGTGCTTGGTCCCGGCAGCTCGACGAACAGCTCACAGATCGAAGCCTCCTCGATCTGTTCGGCCAAGACGCTTGCAGCCGGGATGTTGATGCCGACTGGGATCGCCTGACGTTCTGGGAGCCAACTGTTGGCGCGGCTGTGCTTGTTCTTGACAGCGTGTTGGCGGCTACTCAGGCGACGTCGAGGAATCGGCGGATGGCCGAGGGCATGATCTACGCGGCCCACTACGGCTCGGTGGAGTTCGCCATTCCCCACTTCGACCGGTTCGTCCGGATGGCCTCCCCTCTCAGTCTTGAGCAGCTGTGCGTGTGCAGGTCGGGACCCACCGGTCAGGCGCGACACAGATAGCGATCAGCAGGGCGCCATCGAGCCACCGGGCACTACGCGGCGTCGGCGTGATTCGTATTGGTCGGCGCGGGTTTCAACGTTGCTGCGACGATGGCTACTCCAAGGGGAATCAACGCAAACCATGCCGCCGCAACGCCGTAGCTGCCGGTGGCATCTTTGGCGAGCGAGAACATAACCGGTCCGAGCGCCGTCGATGCGACAGTGATGAGTGTCGCGGTGCCCTGAATGGCGCCGATGTGGCCAACACCGAACCAGCGGGGGAGCAGGGTCGAAGTCACGGTACGGGATGAACCGCCGGCGGCTCCGAGGGTGATGGCGTAGAGGATGACGGCGGTGCCCGGTGCGAGCACGAGGGTGAGCAGCAGGCTGACCGCGAGCGTGGCCATCACCATGGGGATGAGGATGCGTCCTGTGAGCCGATCCGCCAAATAGCCAAACACCACACCGGCGATCGCCGCTCCGATGACTTGCGGGAGGAACATCGCAGCGGCCTCGGTTGCGCTCAAACCGGCATCGCCGAGCATCGAGATCTGGTGGAAATTCAACGCGGTCGACAACAGGCCAACGGTGGCTGACGCGATCGCAACGATCCAGAATCGGGAGGTCCTGATCGCTTCTTCGCGCGTTGCAGACGGCGCCAGAGCGACGGCCGTTGCGTCATCCGTGGCTGGTGCCACGCCATCGGGATACTGGCCAACATCCGACGGACGGTCAACCAGGCCCCACTGGGCGATCGGGATCACGATGACCCACACCAGCACCGCTGCGACGATCCAGGCGGTGCGCCAACTGTATGCCTCGATGACGACGTTCAGGATCACCGGCACGAGACTCATCAGGATGCTCATGGCCGTCGCCGCGATCCCGAGCGCCAGGCCGCGCTGTCGGTCGAACCAATGCGTGACCGCCAGCGTGCTGGCCAGCGTCAAGGATCCCTGTCCGAACAGGCGTATGGCGAAGAATCCGACCGCCAAGGCGACGAGTCCGTTGACGCCGGCCATGCCGACAAGGGCGATGCCGAACACGATCGCGATCATCGTCATCGCCCGCCGCACACCGATGCGGTCGATGCGATTGCCGATCAGAGGCAGCAAGAGTGCAGCTCCGAGCGTGCCGACGAGGTACGCCGTTGACACCTCGGATCGACTGATGCCGAGGTCGGCGATGAAGTGGTCGATGAACACACTGACACCGATCGTCTGACCGGGCCCGGTCATCGCCCCCGTGACGGAGGCAAACGCAACCATGCGCCAGCCAAAGAAGGTCTTGTGTCTCTCAAGGAAGTCGATACTCATCGGCGGCTCCGCGTCATCGTGGCTGTGTGACATCCAGGGGCGTTGATTTCCACGTGTGGCGATCCGCCTTCGAATCCCTAAAGATACCGGGAAGTGCCGGCCACCGACGTTGCTGCAGTTCGAACCATCATCTGGGCCGACTGCGGCTCGTCTTCACGCCGATCGCCGACCGATCTCGGCGTCAGATCGATAGGCACGCATCCATGGAGTGCCTTTGATGAACCACTTGGCTTCCTCCCCCAGTTCATCCCATGCGCCTCGAGCCGTGCTCACTACACCGTCCGCTGGTTCTCTCAAGAACGAGCGGCGGACGAGAGGTCCGGGTGCGTGTTGTTCAAGATGGCGGGCCATCGCGGAGGAGCATGGAGCGGCATGAGGAGTAACGTACGCGAGGCTTCCTATCCAGGGGACCAAGTCCGTCGTGGCGGCTCACGCGGACTTCAGAGACGTTGTTCGATGGAGAAGCGAAGCACGGGTTCGGAGGCTGAGGTGACTCAGAGTTGAGAGCGGTCGTCTGCACACGATACGGTCCGCCGGAGGTTCTCCGGCTAGAGGAACTCGCTATTCCAGTTCCCCGGAAGAACGAGGTGCGCATACGCATCCTGGCGACAGCCGTAACGTCGAGTGATTGCTACACCCGGGGGCTGAAGCTGAGTCCCGCGTACCGGATCCTGGCGCGGCTCGTACTCGGTTGGAACGCTCCCAGGCGACGCGTGCTCGGCATGGTGCTCTCTGGGGAGGTGGAATCGGTCGGAGCCGACGTTGGGATGTTTGAACCCGGCGACCGGGTGTTCGGCTTCAATCGACATCTCTTCGGGACCTATGCGCAGTATGTGTGCTGGCCGGAGGACGGACTTCTGGCCCCACGACCGGCCAATCTCACCGACGAAGAGTCGGCGGCCATTCCCTACGGTGGCCTCCTCGCTCTCCACTTCCTTCGCAAGGCCGGCGTTCGAGCGGGACAAAGCGTCCTCGTCTTTGGGGCATCCGGGGCCGTGGGCACGTCGGCGGTACAGCTTGCCCGACATCTCGGCGCGGAGGTCACGGGTGTCTGCAGTACCGCGAACGTGGAGCTCGTGGCATCTCTCGGCGCCACGAGAGTGGTCGACTACACCGTCGAGGACTTCGTGGACAGGGCGGAGCGCTATGACCTGATCTTCGACGCCGTGGGCAAGAACAAGAGCGCCAGTGCCCTTCGGCGGTGCAAGCAAGTACTTGCTCCCGGCGGAGCCTGCATCTCGGTCGACGACGGGACACCGAAACTCCGTCGCGAAGACCTGATGCTCCTCGGTGAATTGGCGACGAACGGCGAGATCAGGCCCGTGATCGACCGCACCTATGCCCGCCTGGACGACATCGTCGACGCGCACCGATACGTCGACAAAGGACACAAGCGGGGCAATGTGATCATCACTTTGACGTAGCGTCGCGAACGGTCTTCCCATCGAACCCGCGCTTCAATCTGACTC
>JBLWQS010000229.1:0-3137 GCA_048452705.1 Acidimicrobiia bacterium | reverse complement strand
GCGATCAGGCCACTGGTTCATCAAGCGCTCGCGAGCGCCGGTGTTCATCCCGATCAACTCGATGCGATCGCGGCTACTCGCGGTCCGGGACTGATCGGCGCCCTGATGGTCGGCTATGCCTTCGGGAAGTCCCTCGCCTGGACGCTCGAGAAACCGCTCTACGGCATCGACCACATGGAGGGTCACCTCTACGCACCACGCCTCGAGTTCGAGTCCTACCAGCCGCCGGCCATCGTGCTCCTGGCTTCGGGTGGACACAGCCAGATCATCCACGTTCGCGAGTGGGGCGATTACGAGACCCTGGGGACCACGATCGACGATGCAGCAGGCGAGGCATTCGACAAACTCGCACGGTTCCTCGGGTTGGGATATCCCGGCGGACCGGTCATCGACGCCGAGTCGGAGCACGGTGATCCGAAGGCGGTCGCGTTCCCGCGGGCTCTGCGAGATCGCCCGTTCGACTTCTCGTTCTCCGGACTCAAGACGTCGGTCGTGACCTATCTGGAGAAGGCCAAGCGCGACGGCACGCTCCCTCCGAGGGCGGACGTGGCTGCATCCATCCAAGAAGCGATCGTGGACGTGCTGGTCGAAAAGACCTTCAACGCCGTCGAGGAGACCGGTGTCCAAGCCGTCGGCGGCGGTGGCGGTGTGCTTGCGAACCGAAGGCTCCGTGTCCGGCTTCGGGAAGAAGCGGATCGCCGTGGCATCAACCTGTTCATTCCGTCCATACAGATGTGCACCGACAATGGGGCGATGGTTGCTGCCGTCGCAGTCGATCGTCTGCGGAGCGGCGCAACGCCGGACGCCTGGGCCGCCGACGTTGATCCGAGCATGCGGCTCGGTTCGTGAACCGGGGCATTCGTCTCGGGCGGGTCGGCGGTGTCGAGATCGTTGCCGATCTCTCTGTCTTCGTCATCGCCGCAGCGATGGTTTGGGTGCTGTACGTCGACATCGGGTTGATGTACCCACAGACGAGTCCCGCATTCGCAACGACGATCGCGGTGGTCGCAGGAGTGCTCTTCGTTCTCTCGGTTCTGTTGCATGAAGGGAGCCACGCTGTGGTGGCGCGGCGTCGTGGCCTCCATGTGCACCGGATCCAACTCCTCGCGTTCGGTGGGTACACGAAGATCGAGGGGAAGGAGGAGCGCCCCTCGGATGAATTCATGATCTCGATCGCCGGTCCGGTGGCATCCCTCATGGTGGCCGGTGTCTTCTCGCTGATCGCGGTGATGGCAGGGGGTGCACCGGAGGTGCAGTCCTCGATCAGCTTTCTTGCGTTTGCCAACGTCTTCATCGCCTTGTTCAACATCCTCCCCGGATTTCCTCTCGATGGCGGTCGTGCGCTTCGCGCTGCCGTTTGGCACTTCACCGGAGATCGAGTGAAGGCGACGAACATCGCGGTGACCTCGGGTCGGGTCTTCGGCTGGGCCGTGATCGGTGTGGCGACCGTGGTTGCGTTCACCGGCTTTGGTCCCTGGGCACTGCTGTGGGTCATCCTGGGGTGGTATCTGCTTCGCAGCGCAGGCGTGGCGGGACAACGAGAGCGAATCCTCGCACAGGTGGACGGGTTGGTCGCCGGCGATGTCATGCGAAAGACCCCCGATCCGGTACCGGGAGAGATGCTCGTTGGAACCGTCGTCGATCTGTTCCAGATCGGTGCTCGACTCCGCTCGCTCCCGGTCGAGGTCGACGGCAGGATCCGCGGTGTCCTGGGTGAATCCGAACTCGATCAACTCTCGCCTGCTCGCCGGATTTCGATCCGGGCATCGGCCGCAATGGCGAAGATCGGACCGGGGGACGTGATCGATATCCGTATGCCCCTCGAAGCGATGGCATCGAGAAAGGCCGGGAAGACCGGCCGCTTCGTGGTGGTTGATCAGGGAAGAGCGGTCGGCATCATCGAAGGCTCTGACCTTGAAGGCGTAGTGAGTAGTCCGTAGTCCGTAGTCAGTACTCACTCCTTTCTTAGCACTCTCTGCTCAAGAGTGCCAGAATCGTGATAGCATTAGCACTCGCTTTGACTGACTGCCAGCAAACAAGGAGGAGTCGGATGAATTTGAAGCCTCTCGGCGATCGCATCGTCGTGAAGCCGCAGGACGAAGAGGAATCTCGCACATCGAGCGGCCTCGTGATCCCGGATACGGCTAAAGAGAAGCCGCAACTCGGCGAGGTACTCGCCGTCGGACCGGGTGAGTTCAAAGATGGGGAGCGGATTCCCATGGACGTCAATATCGGAGACGTCGTCTTCTACTCGAAGTACGGCGGCACCGAAGTGAAGGTCGAAGGTGTGGACTACTTGATTCTGTCCGCCCGCGACATTCTCGCTGTTCTCGCCTAGGAGGGTTCACTCAATGGCAGCAAAAGAACTTCGTTTCAACGAGGAGGCCCGACGGAGCCTCCAGGCTGGTGTCGACCAGCTCGCGGATGCCGTCAAGGTGACGCTGGGCCCCAAGGGGCGCAATGTCGTGCTCGAGAAGAAGTGGGGCTCGCCCACCATCACGAACGATGGTGTGACGATCGCCAAGGAGATCGAGCTCGAGGACGCATTCGAGAACATGGGTGCGCAACTCGCCAAGGAAGTCGCCGACAAGACCAACGACGTTGCCGGTGACGGCACGACGACGGCAACGGTGCTCGCACAGGCGATGGTTCGGGACGGACTCCGTCTCGTCGCCGCCGGCAGCAATCCGATGGAGATGAAGCGCGGCATCGAAGAAGCCGTCGCCAAGGTCATCGAGAGCATCGCCGAATCTGCGGTATCTGTCTCGAGCAACGACAAGGGCGCAATCGCCTACGTCGCAGCCAACTCAGCCGCGGACAAGGTCATCGGCGATCGCATCGCCGATGCGATGCAGAAGGTCGGTAACGAGGGTGTCATCACCGTCGAGGACAGCCAGACGTTCGGTGTCGAACTTGAGTTCACGGAGGGCATGCAGTTCGACAAGGGCTACATCTCGCCGTACTTCATCAGTGACGTCGATCGTCAGGAAGCCGTCCTCGAGGATCCGTATGTGCTGATCGTCAACTCGAAGATCAGCTCGGTCCAGGACATGCTTTCGATCCTCGAGAAGGTCATGCAGTCGGGCAAGCCGCTGCTGATCATCGCTGAGGACGTTGAGGGCGAAGCGCTCGCGACG
>JBLWQS010000228.1:0-3149 GCA_048452705.1 Acidimicrobiia bacterium | reverse complement strand
GTCCACGATCCGAGGCTTCATCAAGGCGCTCGAGGCCAAGGACCTTTACACCCGGGGTCACACCGAGCGTGTCGCCCGCTTCACGGAGATGATCGGCAAGCAGATGGGCTTCGACGGCACGCAGCTCGAACGGCTGCGGTGGGCCGCTCTCATCCACGACGTCGGCAAGCTCGCCGTTCCCCGTGAACTCATTCGCAAGCGCTCCCGTCTCAGCGACGAGGAGTACGAGACCATGCAGCAGCATGTTCACTTCGTCGAGGAACTGCTTGAGGACGTTGACTTTCTGCAACCCATGATCGAGATCGCGTCGAACCACCACGCCCACTACGACGGCAACGGTTACCACGGTGCCGGTCACGAGCACGGTGACACACCATCGAAGGAGGCGTGCATCCTTGCCGTTGCCGACTCGTTCGATGCCATCACCTCGACACGTTCCTACCGGGTGGCTCTCACCCAGCCCTACGCATACGCCGAACTGCGACGCCACGCCGGCACCCAGTTCGATCCCGAGGTCGTCGAAGCGTTCATCGATGGGATGGAGGGCTCCGGTCATCGCTACGGATCGAAGATCGAACTCACCGACGACGAGGCACGGGACATGGCTGAGGAAGGCCTCGACGAGATCCGGAAGGCCGACCAGGTCCACGGCCGGGACTTCCCGCTCGCACCGATCTCGAAGGAAGTCGACAGTGGCTGAATCAAGGCTCCACCGGCTCTCGCTCATCCTGCTCGGTGCGATCACGGTGCTCGGTGCGATCTCAGTCCTGTTCGTTGTTCGATCCGGCGAGGAGTGGGCCGCCGCCGCGTTCTGGGCCGTGGTTATCGCCGGCATGCACTACCTGTCCGTGCCGACGCCGTCGGGGAAGCGGATCAACCTTGCGATCGGTCCTGCCGTCGCCGCCGCCATTCTCCTGCCCGGCACCGTGGTCGTGCTGGCCACGTATTCGGTCGGCCTCGTCGGTGGATGGGGCGTGGTCCGGTGGCGATCGATGAGTGACAGAGACGCCGATTCCGACTACGTGGCCGAGTCCATCTCAATGCTCGCTTTCGGACTCGTCGCCTCGCTGGCGTTGACCGGTCTGTCGGGATCATCCCTTCCTCTCGCATGGGAGCAGTTGCTCTCGGTCATGGCCGGCGGAGCTGTCTGGTTCGTCCTGCGAGCACTCGTCTCAGCGTGGGTCGGTACCGAGCGTGAGGATCTCGCGTCTCGTTACCTGTGGCTCCTTGCGCTTGAGGACTGGACCGTGGCTCTAGCGATCTTCACCGGTGGTGCGCTGTTCGGGATGACCTGGCCGCTGATGGGCGTCTGGGCTTTCCCGGTTGCGATTCTCCCGTACGCGTTCAGCCACCTGGCGTTCGTGCGATACCACTCGACTCGCGTCACGTACGGTCAGATGATCCGTGCGCTCGCTCAGATCCCTGAGGTTGCCGATCTTGCTCCTCGCGGACACGCGACTCGAACCGCCGACCTTGCGGTATCGATGGCTCGTGAGATCGGGCTTCATCCCAACGAAGTGACCGAGCTGGAATACGCCGCGTTGATGCATGACGTCGGTCGCATCACGTTGACCGAACCGGCGATCCTGAAGGCTGGCTACACCGACGAGGACATCGCCCGGTGGGGCGCACAGATCATCGCCGAAGCTCCATACCTCCAGGAGGTATCGGAGTACGTTCGGGTACAGCACAGCCCGTTCCGACGGCCGGGAGAGGCGATGGATCCGGACGTTCCGATGATCTCGAAGATCATCAAGGTTGCGAGTGCCTACGACCAGGCCGTTCACGAGATGCACCTTTCACCTCTTGAGGCCCTGGAGAGAATCCACCGAGGATCCGCCTACGACTTCGATCCCGAGGTGTCGGCGTCGCTGCGGCGGGTTCTGGCGCAACGAGGTGTGATCGCAGCCTGACTTCGGTATCCGCGGATCAGCGGTCTGCAGCAGATCCCGGAGTTCCCTCGACACCGTGGGCGAAGAGGCGGACCGGGCGACGGACCTGATCTTCCAGGAACACGCCGACGCCGATCGCAAGGAACACATCGCCCATCGAGATGACGCTTCGTGGCAGAGGAATGATGTCGGCCAGGAACGCCAGGCTGGTCTCCTCGGTGAGGAAGACGTGCTTCGCTCCCAGGGCCATATCGGCCGATCCTCCGGCCAGTTTCACCGCTTCGAGCATGACGGGCATACCGCCGTTCGCAGCGATGACCGTGAAGTTCATCAAGACCCCGATACCGGCGACCCAGAGTCCGGTCATCTGACGATTGAGCCACACGAAGACCAGGAGGGGGACGTACGAGGTGAGAATCAGTCCCACGGCGAGTTCGTGGCTTGAACGGGGCAGGAACGTCGCGACGGCCTGGATGCCAAACCCGATGAAGAGCAGCCACCAGGCACGAACGCCGATCTCCGTCAGGTTCGAGAGTTTCCCCCCTCGAGCAAGCCCGACGAGCACAGCGATAGCCAAAACGAGCAACATCCAGAGCACGGTCCTAACCGTAGTCCGTACTCCGTAGTCCGTACTCAGTACTTGGAGCTTGTGGCTTGCAGCTTGTAGCTTCTCTTCATGATCCGATACATCGTTGACGGGGCGGTTGCCACTCTCACTATTGACGATCCTGATCGTCGCAATGCGCTGACGAATGAGGCGATGGCTGAGTTGAGTGAGGCATTGGGGACTGCATGCGGCGACGGGGATGTCCGTGTGATTGTCGTCACCGGTGCCGGGGATCGCGCGTTCTCTGCCGGTGGGGATCTTTCGGGAGGATTCGTCGACGCGCCGCTGGCCGGTCACGGTGATCGCGGTGCGCTCGCAAACTTGATACGTGGCATGCGTCGCTGTCCCAAGCCCGTGGTCGGCCGGGTCAACGGTCACGCCCTCGGCGGGGGACTCGGCCTCGTCGCAGGATGCGACATCGCGATCGCTGCCGAAAGCGCCACGTTCGGTACGCCGGAGATCGGTGTCGGTCTGTGGCCCATGATGATCACGGCGGTGCTTCGACCTCTGGTTCCGCGGCGACCGCTTCTCGAGATGATGCTGACGGGCAGACGGTTCGGTGCGAAAGAGGCCGCTCACCTCGGGATCGTCAATAGAGTCGTCCTCGCCGACGAACTCGATAGCGCCGTGGAAGAGACGGTGGATGCGCT
>JBLWQS010000227.1:0-3172 GCA_048452705.1 Acidimicrobiia bacterium | reverse complement strand
CGCCCAACCATGTGCTCTCCGAACCTGGGATGCAGGCGCTCGGACTTCTCGATGGCGCCGATCCGATCCTGTACGTCTTGCGCTCCGAATGTGGGAGGCTCCTTCTCATGAGCATCTCAAATAGCACCACCGTTTCCCTACATGGAAACGTCGACATCCCCCTCCTCGGCTTCGGCACCTTCAAGGTCAAGGAAGGACAAGACGTCGAGCAAGCCGTGGCCACGGCCCTCGATCTCGGATTTCGGCACATCGATACCGCCATGATCTACCGCAACGAGGAGGGCGTCGGTCGAGCGGTCGCTGCGTCCGGGATCGACCGCTCCGAGATCTTCGTCACGACCAAGGTGTGGAACAGCGACCAGGGATACGAGCCGACGTTCGCAGCCATCGATGCCAGCCTTGGACGGCTCGGCCTGGACTACGTCGACCTCTACCTCGTTCATTGGCCGAAGCCGGCACACACCGTCGAGACGTGGCGGGCGATGGAGGAGATCCAGGTTTCAGGCAAGGCGCGAGCGATCGGCGTGTCGAACTTCCTGGCACACCACCTCGATCTGCTCCTCGAGAACGCAAACGTGGTCCCGTCGATCAACCAGATCCAGTTCCACCCGCATCTCCAGAGTCCCGATGTTGTCGAATACTGCGACGAGCGAGGCATCGTCATCGAAGCGTGGGGCCCGTTGAAGCAGGGTCTGATCATGGACGACGCGGAGTTGGCGACCATCGCCGGAGCTCACAGCGTGACTGTGCCACAGGTCGTATTGCGATGGATGATCCAACGTGGAGTCGTTGCCATCCCGAAGAGCGTGACCCCGTCCCGGATTGCAGAGAACACCAATCTCTACGGGTTCGAACTCTCTGCCGCTGAGATGACCACGATCAACGCCATGGATCGTGACGATCGCGTCGGACCACACCCAGACCACATTGACTTCTGATTGGTAGACGACAGACCACAGACCACAGACCGACCTGACTGTCGTCTGTGGTCTGTCGTCTGTCTCCGCCGGAAAGGCATACTGCAGGCAATGCATCTGATCAGCCTTGAATCCATCTCCAAGTCGTACCCCGAGACACCGGTGCTCTCGGAGGTGTCGCTCGGAATCGGGAAACGACAGCACATCGGCGTCATCGGCAGGAACGGATCCGGCAAGTCGACGCTCCTGCGCATCATCGCCGGCACCGAGGAACCCGATGCCGGCAAGATCGTGCGGAGCACAGGCCTCCGGGTCGCATCCCTCTCCCAGGATCCAAAGTTCCCGGCCGGGAACACCGTCGGTGACGTCGTCGGTGACGATCGTGAGACGATCGCCATGGCGGACCGACTCGGCCTCACCGATTCGTCCGTCGCCGTCGCTGATCTGTCGGGCGGGCAACGCAAGCGGCTCGCTTTGGCGCTGGCACTAGCCGCAGATTGCGACCTGCTGATCCTCGACGAGCCGACCAACCACCTCGATGTCGATACGATCGATTGGCTCGAGGAGCACCTTCTCTCCCGCACGTCAGTGCTCGTCCTCGTCACCCACGACCGCTACCTGCTCGACCGCGTCGCCAACCGGGTGGTCGAGGTGAGCCACGAATCACTCCACACCCATCAGGGCACGTACGCGCAGTACCTCGAGGCACGAACCGTCAGGGAGGAGCACGAAGCCACCGTCGAGCACCGGCGCCGGCAACGGCTCCGCACCGAACTGGTCTGGCTTCGGCGCTCCCCGAAAGCTCGCACCTCGAAGTCGAAGGCCCGTGTCAGCGCCGTCCACGAATTGATGGAGGCGAAGCGGCCACCCGTCGACCCGGAGCTTTCGATCGAACTTCCGTCTCGTCGCATCGGATCCAAGGTTGTGAACCTCGATGACGTCGGGAAGCGGTACGACGATCGCTGGGTGCTTCGCAACATCACGTTGAACCTCCTGCCGGATGCCCGGATCGGAGTCGTCGGCGACAACGGCTCCGGAAAGACCACGCTGCTGCGTCTCATCGCCGAGCGAATCGCACCCGACGAGGGCACCGTGTCGATGGGGTCGACCGTCGTCCCCGGCTGGTACGGGCAGGACCCCCAGCCGATTCCTTCCGACACACGGGTGATCGCCGCCGTTCGCGAACGCGCCGAAACCACATTGCTCGAATCTGGAATCCGGATCCCCGCAGCGAAGCTCCTCGAGCGGTTCCAGTTCGGCACCGACGCACAGAGCGCCACCGTCGGGGACCTCTCGGGCGGGGAACGGCGGCGTCTCGAACTGCTCCTGACCCTCATGGAAGCCCCCAATCTGTTACTCCTCGACGAGCCGACCAACGATCTCGACCTCGACACGCTCGAAGTGCTCGAGGAGTACCTCGACGCATGGCCCGGGGCATTCGTGGTCGCCAGTCATGATCGCTACTTCCTCGACAGGGTGTGCGACGACATTTTCTCCATGGAGTCCGACGGCACCGTGCAGCACCATCCCGGAGGCTGGCCCTCGTACTGGGCCACCCGGCAGACCGCGCCGACCGGTTCACAGCGCAGCGCGGAAGAGAAGACCCAACGGTCAACGGCGCCGCCTACCAAACCGACTTGGAAGGAACGGCGGGAGCTCGAGGATCTGACCAAACGGATTCCCCGCCTCGAGAAGACCCGAGCAGATCTGGCTGCACAACTCGATGCCGCCGCCGATGACTACGTCGTCGCTACCGAACTGGCACACCGCCTCGACGCGACAATCGTCGAACTCGACGACGCCGAGACCTCCTGGCTGGAGCTCACGGAGAAGATCGAGCAACTGAAGAACGGCTGACGGTCAGCGCAGTTCTTCGATGAAGGCTTCATCGGTGTCGAAGGCCAGGGGCGGCAGTTCGTCGAGAGCGAACCAACCGACGGCGTCGGCATCGTCACCGGCTTCGAGCGTTCCACCGGTGACCGTGCCCGAGAACCAGATTCCGACCGTCAACTTGGCAGGATCATGGAAGTTCGACGCAGCGAACACGACGTCACCGATCTCGGCCACCAGACCGGTCTCTTCAAGAAGTTCCCTCGCCGCTGCGGCCCGAATCTCCTCGCCGTAGTCGACGAACCCGGCCGGGATCGACCAGAGACCAGAGCGGGTCGCGGTCGGACCACGGCGCACCATCAGGAGCCTGCCGTCGTCGTCGAACACCACGACGGCCGCGCCCACCCCCGGATTCCGCCAGTGGA
>JBLWQS010000226.1:0-3176 GCA_048452705.1 Acidimicrobiia bacterium | reverse complement strand
GCCACGAAAACGAGATCGATCGCATCGCCTTCGTCGGTCGTCCGGATCACTCTCTCGTTTCGCAGGATCTCAAGATCCGAGAAGTCATCGGCGAGTTGCTGCTCGGTGAACAGCAATTCGGGGATCGGTGGGCCGCCCACGCCGTTCTCGAAGTTGTCCAGGTGATGGGCGATGACGACGAGCCGGCCGCCTGAGGCTACGGCCCGCTTGGCTGCACCGTGGACCAGGGGTCGCCGCTCTCCTGAGAGATGCAGATAGGTGAGCACCACGAGGTCCCAGACGCGTCCGTTGGGATCCCAGGCGGTGAGATCGACCGACTCGAACGACACGTCGACGCCGAGTTCCGCAGCGACTTCTCTCGCCTGCTCGATGCCGACGGCTGATAAGTCGAGCCCCGTGACGGTGAATCCCCTGCTTGCGAGCCAGAACGAGTTGCGGCCCTGTCCGCAGCCGAGATCGAGTGCAGTGCCGGGTTCGAGAACCTCTGCGATCTCGGCCAGGAACTGATTCGGTTCGGCACCCCAGAGTGCGCCCTTCGCTTCGTACCGTGCATCCCACAACGACCGCATGTCACTCGTATCCATGGCAATGACGCTATCAGAGGTTGAGGTGTTTCGTGGCTTCGCGATAGGAGAGTCCGGAGAGACCGTCGCGATGGTCGACGACGAATGCGGTCACCGCGTCAGGATCGGTCTTCGCATAGTCCCGCAACGCCCAGCCGATCGCCTTGCGGATGAAGAACTCACTCTCAGCCATGCGCCGCTCACACGCGTCAAAGAGCAGGCCTGCGTCGGTGGCTTCCTTGTGGCCGATCTGGGCGAGGATGGCGGTGCGACGCAGCCACAGGTCCGGGTCGTCGATCCACGCTTCGATCTTCGGTGTCATCGCCGGCCTCTGGTGAAGCAACACGTTTCCCACGAGATGGATTGCGACCTCGTCGACGAAGTCCCACCACGCTCCCTCGACGATCAGCCTGCGATAGATCGGGATCGACGACATCGTGACGAACCGCGGGAACGAGCGGGCGTATCCAACGGCGATGTACTTCTCTTCCCTGTGAGGTTGTGCCCAGAGGGCAAGGACGGCTGCCCGGTAGTCGTCGCGACTCGACGGCGGGAAGCGCTTCACCGCTTCGCTCAGGATCGGAACCCGGCCGGCCTTCTGGACGCCGTGGAAGGGCATATCGGTCTTCATGTATGCGGCCATGGAAACGGCTTTCGTTGGATCGGCGACCTCTGCGAGCCGCGTCTCAACGAGTGCGGTCAGGCCGTCAGCGTCCACGGCCGATCTCCAACCAGCGCTCCCCCACCGATCCGAAGGGTTCGGTTCGCATCTCGACGGCGATCGCCAGTCGGGCGGCTTCGGTGCGGGCCTTGTCGACGACGTGGTCGGGATAGCCGAACATGACGCGGTGCTCTTCGAACTCGTCCTCGTCGTCGATCTCGACCAGTCCACTACGCCGCCGGATTACGTCGAGGTCGATGTCGACCATCCGGACGGTGTCACCGTCCCAGACGGCCGGCGTGACTACGTCAACGTAGATCTCGATCGATCGATCGCCCTTCAGTGGCCCGACGTTCCATACGGCCGTCCACCAACGATTCGGCGTAATGACCTTGACGAAGCCCCGTTCGGCCTGGATCGTCTTGCCGAGTCCTCGTCGCAGCTCCGTCCCGGCGGGTGCCCAGAGCCACACGCCGTGCTCGTCGTCACCGATCCGCTCCATGTCGAACATCCAGTGCGCGTCACCATTCCACTTGGTGAAACGAATGTGAACGGGGGCAGACACGCCCCCGAGGCTACCGCTTCGTAGCCGTCGGGGTCGCGACCAAATCTACTCTGTCGTCCACGACCCCTGGGATCGCAGCAGCTCGGCGAGGTCGCCGGTGCCTTTGTGCTCCTGGGCTTCTTCGATTTGGCCGATCATCAGGTCGTCGTAGACCGGACGTTCGACATCTCGGAAGACGCCGAGCGGCGTGGGACCGTGGGGGCCGTGCGACAGGCGACTGAGGGCGAATGCGACGCCAGGTCCCGGGTTCTTCGAGGTGTGGACCTGGATGGCATCGAGGCCGACCTTTGCCACCTCGACAACCTCAGCACCGTCTGGACCGATACGGACGCCGTACTCGTCGTTGGGGCCGAAGATGATCGGCTCCCCCTCTTCGAGATAGATACGATTCTCGTCTCGGGTCTCGCGGCTCGTCACCTCGGCGAAAGCCTTGTCGTTGAAGACGTTGCAGTTCTGGTAGATCTCGATGAACGCCGTTCCGCGATGTTTCTCCGCCGCCGCGAGGACTTCGGTCATGTGCTTGCGATCCATGTCGATCGTGCGCGCAACGAACGTCGCTTCGGCGCCGAGGGCAAGGCTCACCGGGTTGAACGGATAGTCGATCGATCCCATCGGCGAGGTCTTCGTTCGTTTGCCCTGCTCCGACGTTGGCGAGTACTGGCCCTTCGTCAATCCGTAGATCTGGTTGTTGAACAGCAGGATCTTGAGATTGACGTTACGACGCAGCGTGTGGATGATGTGGTTCCCGCCGATCGAGAGTGCGTCGCCGTCTCCGGTGATGACCCACACGTTGAGGTCGGGGTTGGCAGTCGCGACACCCGATGCGAGGGCCGGTGCCCGTCCGTGGATCCCGTGCATGCCGTAGGTGTTCATGTAGTAGGGGAACCGACTTGAGCAGCCGATGCCAGATATGAACACGTGCTTCTCACGCTCGACGCCCATGTCGGCGAGGAAGGACTGGACCGTTGCGAGGATCGTGTAGTCACCACACCCCGGACACCAGCGGACTTCTTGCGCTGTCTGGAAATCCGCCCTCGTGTATTCCTTGATGTCGATGTTCATGAGTTGATCTCCCGGCAGATCTCGTTGAGGGCTTCTTCAATCTCTCCCGACTTGAACGGATCGCCCTGCATCTTCGTCAGGCTCACCGTCTCGATCAGATACTTCGCCCGGATCATCATCGAGAACTGTCCGTTGTTCAGTTCGGGGATGAGAACGACCTCCCGTCCTTCGAGGACTTCGTCGAGGTCCGGTGGAAGCGGATTGAGGTGGCGTATCTGGGCGTGAGCGACCGAACGACCGTTCCTGCGGGCATTCAGCACTCCTGCGCGGATCGCACTGAACGTGGATCCCCACCCGAGGACGAGAATCCTCGAGTCCTTGTCGC
>JBLWQS010000225.1:0-3264 GCA_048452705.1 Acidimicrobiia bacterium | reverse complement strand
GGCGGCCACAGACTCGTAATCGTCTGGCCGGATCGCACGCGCTATCTCGACGACCGCTCCGAGGTCGAAGTCGCCGTATTCCGCCATCCGGTATTCGATCGTCATAGCTCCCCAACACAGATTGAAACCCGGAGACCCCGGACTCCCGCGGTCGGAGAGGCGACCCTACCTGTCGCGTGCTCGAACCCGCCCATATCGGCACATATGGGCCCCTCGACAGCCATTCATACTGCCGGATATGCATGGGCCTGACTGGGGCCTCATGAGAGTGAGGCCCCAGCCGACAACGACAATCTAGGGTGCGAGCGCGTCGCACATGGTCTGACCGAAGTCGACGTCCTGCAGGAGAACGGCGTGATGGTCGCGAGGCCCGGACCAAGAGATCGGCGGATTCGCGTGCCAGTCGAAGTCCCGCCACAGCAACGTGACGAGACCCCTGTCATGGATCACGGCGCCGCCTCCAGATCCCGGCTTGTGGACGTTGTACGGACTCCCCGTCCATGTCTGTGACCAGTCATCCGTCCCTTCGATCCTTCTCTCGTCGATCTTGAGAGCGAACCTGCTCTTGAGCAACGTACCGAACTCCGGCGCGTACGTGTCGATGCTGCCCTTGACGTGCACTGCGAACCGGTTGAGGTTCCCCTCACGGTCGAAGAAGATCTTCTCGATCTGGCTCACGTAGCCGGACGAGTACACGTCGAACCCGCACAGCCAGGTCAGACCCGGGTCCTTTTCGTAGCCCCATTCGGACTCGAACGTTGTAGCCGGATTGGTAACCGGAGCACCCGCCAGTGCAGGGGCCGCGACGACCATGAGCAACGTGATGACTGCCGTAAGCACCATGCTTCTTTTCAACATCGTGCTCCCTCCTTCCGCCGCACCCGTTCTTCGAGCACGACCTCTTAGTGGTGATGTATCCACGGTGCACCTCACACCTCAACGAAACCTCAAAACGCACCGCTGCCCTTCAACGGGCACTCACTCAGATAGACCATCGGGACCGTCCGATGGGCGACACCGGTCGAGGACTCCCGCACATATCCTCACATATGGGCGGCTGCGGTGCGTGGCTGTCGGTCCGTGATGTGGATCGGAACCAGAGATATTGGGTCCGCAGCTCGAGGATTCGACGAGTAGGGTCGATCGAGTGGCGACAGCTCGTGATAGGAGATTCACATGTTTGGCAACGCGGCACTACACCCCGTCCTCCCCGCTTCTGATCTAGAACGCGCGAAGCGGTGGTATTCGGAGAAGCTGGGTCTTGAACCGGTCAGTGAAGACGAGTACGGCGGCGTCCAGTACGAGCACGGCGGCGGGACGTTCCTTGTCTACCTGTCTGAGTTTGCCGGCACGAACAAGGCAACCGCGGCTGGGTTCCGAGCGGAGGACTTCGATGCGGCGATCGCCGAGCTGCGTTCTGTGGGTGTCGTGTTTGAGGAGGTCGATTTCGGCGAGTTTGGTTCCACGGTTGATGGCGTGATCTCGATGCCTGATGGCAAGGACAAGGCGGCTTGGTTCAAGGACAGTGAGGGCAACATCCTCTCCCTATCGACCATCATGGGCTAACCAGCCGCCCATATCGGCACATATGGGCGGCAGGTGGTCGTCGATAGCGTGCGGCTACGATATGTCGTGATGGCCGCGATCGATATCGTGTGGCACCGGATAGTCGACTATTCGGGGGAGGTGTTCCACCAGAAGCATGGCAAGTCCTTCGTCTATTCGGTGAGTGGGGACACCGTCTATCTCGACACGATCGACCAAGATCTACCTCGAAGCCACATTGCAGAAGCTCTCGCTCGGATGCCGCTTGCGGGTCCGGGTGAGATCAGCGACCTGGCCGGTCCAAGCTACATCTACTCCATCCTGACGGACTGGCGTATCGCCGGTGGATGACCGCACCTTCGGCACCTATGTGTCGTGTAATCGTTGCCATCGTGGGAACCTTCGGTGGCCTTGTCAGCGTCCCATCGTCGAGCAACGAGTCACGAATCGGATGGAGAGATCGATGTTCCAGATGACCGCTCGGCTGCTCGCACTTCTAGCCGTAATCCTGATCGCCTCATCGTGTGTGGCGAGCGAGGAACGTTCGGGTCCTGGAGCCGACGGAATCCCCGACGTTCTCGTAGCGTGCGCAGAGGACCACCCGGATTGTCAGGACACGCTTGCCTCCGGGGACCTGCCCACGGGCGGGAACGATCCACTTGCGCCATCGACTGAGCCTGACGATGGGTCGATATCGAGCGGCATGATCGCCGAGGACGGTCTCTCAGTGTCCGAAGCGATCGGATATGAAGGAGCGCAACCGGTTGCTGTTCACGGATATGTCGTACGGACGTCCGACGCAGCGCAGCTATGCGAGGCTCTCGCCGAGTCGTACCCGCCCCAATGCGCCGGTGCGAGCCTGGCTCTCACCAACCCCGACTCCACCGACGGCCTGCCACTCGTCGAAGACAGCGACGTGCAATGGTCACCAGACATCGTCATCCTCATCGGAACAGTGACCGGCAACAAGCTCACCATCGACACCACAACGTCGGCGTAGGCCGCCAATAACGGCACGATGCGTGACAGGCCAGCCCGTGCACAGTGCGAGTTTCATTTGGGCAGGCGGGTCGGTCTTTCGCTCATTCGTTCCACAGACGCCTCGGCAGCAATTCTCTGCTGTACCGTTGGCGTGACCTTCTAAGGAGGCGGTTGATGATTGCACGCACCTGGCGCGGCTGGACTCGTATTGAGGACACCGATGCATACGCCGAATACGTTCGAGCGACAGGAATCGCCGGATTCGAGGCGATACCGGGTAACCAAGGCTCGCATTTGATTAGCCGACCTGACGGCGACCGGACGGAGTTCATGGTGGTCAGCTTCTGGGACACCTATGACGACATCGTTGCCTTTGCGGGATCAGACATCGACAGAGCCGTCTTCTACCCCGAAGACGACGGGTACCTGATAGACCGTGAGATGACCGTCCAACACTTCACCGTGCACTGAGGAGAGGAACCTCCCCCGATATCGACAACTATCCCCACCGGCCAACCACGCATATCGAAGCACCTATGGGCGGGGCGTCGGACCGGGTGCGTGCGACGTTCGCGATCCTGTCGCGTAGCATCGTGGGCATGGCGCGTCAATCATCGGGAGGTCATGGGAGAGCGCATTGGCAAGCCGTCCACGAGACGCATAATCCTGACTCATTTGCCTGGTACCAGGCGACTCCGGCGATCTCTCTCGAACTGATCGAATCGTTCGGTGCCGGTC
>JBLWQS010000224.1:0-3266 GCA_048452705.1 Acidimicrobiia bacterium | reverse complement strand
AGCGTCTCGGTTGAACATCCGAACTTGGTGGCGATCGACGTGATCGCCGCCCATTCCGACTCGTACTCGTCACGATGCTCGAACACGAGCCGAACAGCTCGCTCCCGCACCTCCGGTGAATATCTGTTTGAACTTGACATGACCCCATCCTCTCAGGAAATGGAGCCTCCGGAAAACCCGGACCGGTTCAGTCCAGCATGTGTGTCTGCATGTGTGTCTGCATGTGTGTCTCGCGGTCACTCGGGAATGAGGATGACGTGGAGTTCTCTTGGCCCGTGGACTCCGAGAGTGATCTTCTGCTCGATGTCTGCGGTCCGGCTCGGCCCCGTGATATAGACGACGTTGGTCGCTCCTGCGAGATCGCTCTCGGGCTGTGTGAGCCAGTGCATCTGGGACCGGAAGATCCGATCGGCCGGGAGCAAGGCGATGTGGACAAGCGGGACGAGCGAGGCCATCCGAGGGCGACCCGGTCCGGAGCGGACCACGATCGAGCCGGACTCGGCGAACGCAGCCTCGGCGCCGGTCAGCCCGTATCGGACGTCGATGTAGTCGGCCTGGTGATCGCGACGCCCGGAAGCGTCGGCGGGAACCATGCCGGACACGGCTTTGCAGCCCGCGTCGGTGAGCCGGCCGATGGCGCCGCCCACGGGGAGCTGTTCCTCGTCCCAGGCGAGCAATCGTCCGGGGCCGTGAGATGCAACGATCTGATCCAGCGCCGTTGCGATCCCATCGACGTGAACTACTCCCGAGACCGCCTCGACGGCTTCCGTGAATCGCTCGAGCAGATCGACCTCCGGCAGATCAGGCACGAGCGGGCCGGGATCGGTGACGGGACCATCGGGAAGGGTCTCTGTGCCGATCGACGATCGGACCCGGCTGAGAAAGGCCTCACGATCCATCGCGTCGCCTCCACCATGTACGGAAGGGCTCGACGGCTGGTGTCGGTAGGTCCCGAACCTCGGTCCACGCGCTGCCGGGACCGGGGAGGCGCGTGAACCATCCGCTGGGTCGCGCCCTGCCTATCAGCGACGCGGCACGGAGCGAGCCGCTCCACATAGCGGGCTTGGTCGCCGAGAACTCGTACGCCGACATGGCCGGATTGAGCCATCCGAATGCGTCGCCGTCGTCGACGACCCGGTTGCGCAACTTCACCAGCATGCCCGGCAGGTCGATCCTCGGTGGGCACACTTCGAGACAGGCACCACACAGGGTGCACGCATACGGCAGTTGTTCCCTGTCTTCGAAGCCGAACAGGGGTGGGGAGAGAACGGATCCCACCGGACCGGGATAGATGTCACCGTAGGCATGACCCCCAACGGCTCGGTACACGGGACAGATATTGAGACACGCACCACATCGGATACACGCCAGAATCTCCGATACCTCATCGCCCAGGACCGTGGAGCGGCCGTTGTCGAGGATCACGACATGGAGCTCCTCTGGACCGTCCGGGTCACCATCCCGTCGCGGTCCGGTGATCGTGTTGGTGTAGCTGGTGAGCGCTTGCCCGGTCGACGATCGGCCGAGGACTTCGAGCATCACGCCGAGATCCCCGGGTGTCGGAACGATGCGCTCCATTCCCATCACCGCGACGTGCACTCGCGGAGCCGTCGTGGTCAGACGACCGTTGCCCTCGTTCGTAACGATCGTGACGGAGCCGGTCGAGGCGGTGGCAAAGTTCACGCCGGAGATGCCCATGTCGGCGCCGAGGAAGAGCCTGCGCAGATGGGTACGGGCGATCTGGTTTAGCTCCGTCGGCTCCTCGGTGTAGTCGACTCCGAGCTCGTCGGCGAAGAGGCGTCCGACGTCCTGTCTCGTCCAGTGGAGTACCGGAGCGACGATGTGCGACGGCCGGTCGTCACCGAGTTGGACGATGAACTCTCCGAGGTCGGTCTCGACGACCGTTCGGCCGTCCCTTTCGAGTGCGGCGTTGAGTTCGATCTCCTCGGTGACCATCGACTTGACTTTGACGATCAGTTCGGCACCGGCCGCCTCGGCGACGCCGCGAACGTACTCGTTGGCTTCACCGGCATCGGCAGCGAAGAAGACATGACCGCCAAGAGACTCGACGGCGTCTGCGAACTGGGCCAGGTAGGTCTCGAGGTTGGCAAGGGTGTGCAGGCGAATCTCCTGCGCGCGGTCCCGCATGGCGTCCATCGCCGGGTAGGCGGCAAGGGCCTTGGATCGCTTCGAAATGAGAGTGCGGGCTCCGGATCCGACGGCCTCGGCCTTGGGTGTACCCACCTCCCGTCGTGCCCGTTCGAGGAACGTCTCAGGTCGTTCGGTCACGCGTCACCCTCTCCAGCGATGATCTCGGAGATGTGCTTGACCTCGATGTCCGACCCTCTTCTGCGGAGCCCCCCGCTCAGGTGCATCAGACATGACATGTCGTAGCCGACGAGTGTTTCGGCTTCCGTCGCCTCGACGTTGTCGAGTTTGGTATCCATGATCGCGCCCGAGATGTCCGGCATCTCGACGGAGAACAGGCCTCCGAAGCCGCAGCACTCTTCGGCACCGTCCAGTTCGCGTCGGTTCGCCCCCGCCTCGTCCAGAACACGCTCTCCGTACCCGGCAAGTCCGAGGTGTCGGAGCCCGTGGCAGGACGGATGGAACGTCACCGGTTCCGATCTAGGGGCATCCAGATCGGCGAGACCGAGGTCGTCGACGATGAACTGGGTGAACTCGCGCACGCGTTCCGCCACACGACGACCCGCGGCTGAGAGATCCGCGTCGCCTGAGAACAGATCGTCGTACTGATCGATGATCATGGCCGCACACGATCCGGACGGAATGACGATCGGTCCGTCTGTGGTGTCGAGCACCCGGATCGTGTGCTCCGCCATCGAACGAGCCTCATCTCTATGGCCGGCGTTGAACGCAGGCTGGCCACAGCAGGTCTGGTCCTGCGGAAACTCGACAGTCATGCCCCGGTCCTCAAGCACCTTGACCACCGCCCGACCGACGTCCGGGTAGAAGGCGTCGACGATGCAGGTGACGAAGAGTTGTACCGCTGCGGGTGAGGTGCTCACGGCGTCCAACGATAGGCGCTGCGAACTGTGGGCCGGCAGAGCACCTATACGCACAGAGCACCTATACGCATCTACGAGCCCAGGGTTCGCAGGTGTGTTGGGGGTACGATGCTGGGATGGATCTTGCTGCTCAACTGGTCGAACTCCTCGGCATGACCAGAGTGCATAGGCATCCGATCGATCGTCTGATCTACGCCAAAGACTCGGGCATCAGGTCCGGCGATCCGGCGATCGTCG
>JBLWQS010000223.1:0-3266 GCA_048452705.1 Acidimicrobiia bacterium | reverse complement strand
TGCGCCGCGTCGGCCTGCCGCCGCGCGTTCGACATGATCGACTCAGACTCCTGGCGGGCTGCGGCAACGAGCCTCTCGGCTTCCTCGCGCGCGCTGCCGACCGATTCGTCGCGTTCCCTTCTGGCATCACCAACCAAATGCGACGCCTCGCGTTCCGCCTCGGCCTGGGTGAACAGCGCACGCTCCGTCGCAGCGATGGCGACGGCTTCGCTCGTTTCGACCGCAGATGCCAGCATCTCGCTCCCGGTCTCCCACACACTGCGACGCACGTCGTATGCAGCGGATCGGGATGACTCCCGTAGGGCGCGGGACTCCTCGTCGGCCTCGGCCCGCCACCGAGCGGCATCGTCGGCAGCTCGTGATCTCATCTGCTCCGCTGCGACTCGCGCCTCTTGCAGGATTCGCTTCACTTCCTCGCCAACGACATCGAGCTCGGCGGCGAGATCGGTGGGGCGAGCGAGGCCGAGCTCGGTCATGTTGTTCTCAAGGCTCTCGATGTGCTGTTCGAGGGCGCCGATACGCGCCTCGGTTGCTTCTCGGTATGCGTCGACCTGTCGGCGGTCATAGCCCTTTCGGGCTAGCGGGAACGCATCAGGCCGCGCCTCATGAGGGGTGGAATCGTCCATGCGGCCAGAGTAACGAGGCTTGCCGACCGTCCCGGGTATTCGACGCCGCCGAGCGTCAAATACTCACTCGTACCCGAGGTAGTCCAACGCGTCGTCGATGGTCTCGATCCGCACCACGATGATCTTGTCACCTGCAGCGGCGACGGCGTCGTCGTAGTTGTTCGCCGGGATGAAGACGACGGTGGCCCCCGCGTCGATCGCCGCGTGAACCTTCTGGGTCACTCCCCCGATCGCTCCAACGGTGCCATCGTGGGAGATCGTTCCCGTGCCCGCAATACGGAGACCACCGGTGAGGTCCTCTTCGGTGAGTTGGTTCATGATCTCGAGGGTGAACATCATCCCCGCCGATGGACCGCCGATGTTTTGCGAGTCCATGTCGACTTCGATGGGGAACTCGATGATCGGTTCGTTGTTGTCGAGCAGCACGCCCACCATCGGCTTCGACGGGTCATCGACGTGCACGCCGAGAACGATCTCGACTTCAATGACCTCGATCTCGCCAGATCCCTCGATAGCTCGTTCGATCTCAAGGATGACGCGATCGCCGATCTCCTTGTCGGCGAGACCGTCGATCACATCGGACCGGAACGCAACCTCGTTCCCGTCGATCCCGATGATGACATCGTCGGCGAGGAGCACACCATCGGCCGCCGAATCCGGCACCGTCTCTATCAGCAGCGCGCCCGTTCCGATGTACGTTGGCTCATATCCAAGTTCGGTGAGCGCTACGAACTGTGCGTCGGTCTTCGATTGATTCATGCGCGCCAGGGCCTCACGGCGGAGATCCTCAGGCGACACTCCGGTGGGCCGAATGTTCTGGCGAGGCGCCACGTCGACTTTCGGATTGACTTGCGCAGCGACGTACTCGAAGGCGTTGGCTTCACGCAACGAGACGGTGAGGAAGAACATCTCGCCTTCGATCACCTGTTCCTCGCCCACGACGTGGATGAAATCCGAAGTGTCGTAGAGCGGTCCCGGTGACAGCGTGTAGTAAGGAACCTTGATCGGCCAGGCGATAGCGATCGCGATTCCGACCACCATGAAGAAAGCCGCGAGGAAGAACGGCCATTTGGGAATGCGGTAGTGCTCGGGCGCGCCGGATTCGGGTGTGTCGGAGAGATCCGTGTCCAGCATGATCGTGTCGTCCATCTACAGCGAGACTACCGACGATCGAGATTTGGCACGACCATCAAGTGATGCGACGACCTGCGATCAGATCCGCCTGGACCACGATCCGGTACCTGGCCGATCCTCGGGGATGGCAGGCGAACATCGTGACGATCGGCTTGCCGACGTCGTAGGAGATCCAGAGTTCGTCGGGTTCGACAACGAAGCTGTCCGAGACCTTGTACATGACCTCGAACCCCGATCCGTCTTCGACGTAGACCAGATCGCCGTTGACGAGCTTGTCGAGACCCCAGAACGGCCGTGAGTGGGTGGTCCGATGCCCGGCGAGCACCACGTTTCCCGATCCCCCGGGTGCGGACGTTCCTGCCCACTGAGCGACGCCACGGTCGATGACTGACAGGGCGATGCCCGATCGGATGGTCTCGTCGAGACCGATCGCGGGGATCCGAATCCTCGACACCTCGACGCCGGACTGTTGGGTGCGGTGAAACGAAGGCTGGCGTGCAGCAGCCGGAGCAGCATCTTCAGGTGCAGCCGCCACGGCAGGCAGGGCCGCGAACGAACTGAAGACGAGGCCGAACACGGCCATGAAACGAATTGCCGATCTCACGAGTCTCATTGTTGTCCACATCGGCCGTTACCGACAGCGCCTTGAGCCGACAGGCGGCCACGACACGAGTGAAGGATCGAACATGCAGGCCCTCCATCCCAATGTCATCACCGGTGTCGCGCTCCCTCGTAGAGCCGTGACCACGGCCGTCCTCATCGTCGGGTTCGCGCTCGTCACCGCGGTTGCCGCACAGGTCCGCATCCCGCTCCCCGGTACACCGATCGCGATCACCGGACAGACCTTCGGGGTCCTCCTCGCCGGTGCTGCGCTCGGCTCGCGGGCCGGCGCCGGGAGCATGCTCCTCTACGTCTCGCTCGGGGCGATCGGGTTGCCGTTCTTCGCCGGTGGCGAAGGCGGCTGGACCTATGCGACCGGTGCGTCATTCGGTTATCTCATCGGCTTCGTCGTGGCAGCCTGGCTCGTAGGCCGTTTCGCCGAGCAGCGTCACGATCGGACGATCCGCACGGCAGTTCCATCCTTCTTGCTCGGGAGCGCAGCCGTCTACACCCTCGGTGTTACGTGGCTCTGGGCGACAGTAGAAGCGATTCCAACCCTCGGCGACGCGTTGCGCTCCGGTATGTACCCGTTCATAGCGGGAGACATCGTGAAGGCAGTAGCGGCGGGACTTCTGCTCCCGGCGGCGTGGCAATTGACCAAGAGAGCGAACAGATGACAGCGGACAGCGGACAGCCTGAGATTGACAGACCACTCTTTCTGTTGGCTGTGAGCTGTTGGCTGTCATCTGCTGTCGGCCTCTGGCCGACAGCTCACAGATCCATCTCTTCGCCGAGGTAGGCCTTGATGACGTTGGGGTCGTTCTGGACGTCTGTTGGAATTCCAACGGCGATCCGTTCGCCGAAGTCGATGACCATCACCCGATCGGCGATGTCCATCACCAGACC
>JBLWQS010000222.1:0-3322 GCA_048452705.1 Acidimicrobiia bacterium | reverse complement strand
AGACGAGTTCATAAAGGAGAACCCAAGATGACCATCTCGGCGGGAAAGCTCTGGGGCCTACGCAGGCTCGCTGACGACAATGGCCGGTTCAAGATGACGGCCGTGGATCAGCGCCCACCGATCAAGCAGCTCATTTCGAACGCCCGCGGACTCGAGACGGCAAGCGACAAGGACGTCCAAGCCGTCAAACGCCTCCTCGTCGAAGAGTTGGCCAAGGACTCATCGGCGTTGCTCCTCGACCCGCACCACGCGTACCCGGCTTCGATTGACGTGGTACCTCCTGCCAAGGGTCTCCTACTCACACTCGAAGATTCGGTCTTCGACGAAGCCCCCGGCGGCCGTCGCTCGTCGGCCATCACGGACTGGAGCGTCGAGAAGATCAAACGATCCGGCGCCGACGCCGTGAAGCTTCTCGCCTGGTATCGACCCGACGCTGCGACCGATGTCATCGACTATCAGCAAGCATTCGTTGCCCAGGTCGGGGACGCGTGTCAGCAATTCGACATCCCATTCGTCTTCGAGTTGCTGACCTACCCAATGGTTGACGACACTGGCGATCTCGCCCACGATGTCGTCCGTCGAGCGGATTCTGTCATCCGCAGTGTCGAGGAGTTCTCCGCTGCACGGTTCGGAGTCGATCTCTTCAAGCTCGAGAGTCCAATCCCGCCGAGTGAGGTGCCCGATCCCGATGACCCGGATGCCGGTCCCGCAGCGCAGGCGATCTTCGACGAACTAGGTCGGGCAGCTGCTCGCCCCTGGGTCATGCTCTCGGCTGGCGCAGATCGCTCTGACTTCCGGAGAATCCTCGTGTTCGCCTATCGGGCCGGTGCCAGCGGGTTCCTCGCCGGACGGGCGATCTGGTGGACACCTCTCCAGCGATTCCCGGACATGGCTGCGGCCCGCACAGCATTGAGAACCGACGGCGCTGCCTATCTGCGCTCCATCGGGAATCTCACCGACGCAAGTGCTTCGCCATTCTTCGAGCATCCCTCGTACGGCGACGCCGGACCACTTCTCGCAGGAGACCTTGAGGATTTCCGCCGAACATACCCCGACTTCGGAGGTGTCGCATGATTCTCGGTGTTGTCGCTCTCGGAAGACCGACGTTCGATGTTCCCTACGCCGAGGAGATCGCTGCGGCAGCATGGGGCACGCTTGAGAACGGACCCGACGAGATCATCGGATCGCCTGAGCTCCTCATGGATGCCGCCGCCGTAGACAACGCCGTGACGACCCTCGACGACACCGTCGACGCACTCGTCGTTCTCCAAGCGACGTTTGCCGACTCAACACTCCTCGTCCGAGCCACCGACACCGCGGTTCCCATCGTGCTCTGGGCATTCCCGGAAGAACGAACCGGGGAGCGCCTTCGCCTCAACTCATTCTGCGGCATCAACCTCGGCGGATACGCCTTGACGAACCTTCAACGGCCCTACCGGTGGATCTACCGGGACGCGAGAGATCCTGCAGCTCTCGACGACCTCGCCGACGCTCTTGCGGGATCACCTCCGCAGGAGACAATCGCTTCCGTAACGCCCATCGAAGCATTCGATGCAGAGGTAGTCGAAGAGGCCACCAAGGTCCGCGACCGTATCGCCAATGCAACGATCGGTCGGATCGGAGATCACCCCGCGGGGTTCGAGCCGTGCGACTACGAGGCGCGAATCGTCAGCCAGGTGTTCGGCACGTCGATCGATGCGATGCCGCTGCCGGTCCTCTTCGAGCGATCCGCCGCATCAGACCCGAGCGTGGTCGAACTGGCAAGGGACCGGGCATCGTCGTTCCTCTCCGGCATCGACACTCTCGACCGACATGCCGTTGAACAGAGCCTTCGACTCAACGTCGGACTCAGCGCCCTCGCCGAGGATCGGGGCTGGTCCGGTGTCGCAACTCGCTGCTGGCCGGAGACATTCACCGAGTTCGGCGGTGCCGCGTGCACACCGATGTCCCTCCTCAACGACGTCGGCGTGATTGGAACCTGCGAGGCCGATGTGTATGGCAACATCACCGGCCTCGTCATGCAATGGCTCAGCGAGTCGGCGTCCTTCGTCACCGACCTCGTACATCTCGATCGTGACTCGAACACCGGGGTCTTCTGGCACTGTGGTCTCGCCCCATTTGAGATGGCCGACCCGGGCTTCACCCCCCGCGCAACAGTTCACTCGAACCGGAAGTTGCCGCTGCTCAACGAGTTCCCCCTCAAGCCCGGCCGCATCACCCTCGCCCGATTCAGCCGGTCGAGGGGAACCCATCGCCTCGTCATCGGTGGTGGAGACATGGTCTCTGCCCCGCTCGCGTTCTCGGGGACGGCCGGCGTCGTCCGATTCGACCGCCCCGTCGACGAGGTGTTGAGCACCGTGATGGACGAGGGTCTCGAACACCACTACGGCATCGTCTACGGGGACGTCAGGGAGCAGCTCTCTGCACTCGCGTCGCTCCTGTCGATGCCGGTCGTCGAGCTATAGGGAGCAACCATGAAGGATGTCATTCGCTACGGGGTCATCGGAACAGGAATGATGGGCGTTGAGCACATCTTGAACATCAACGCCCTCGACGGCGCCGAGGTCACGGCCATCTCCGATCCGGAGACCGACTCTCGGACGGCGGGAGCCGAAGCAGCCGGCATCGGCGAAGAGGCCGTTTTCGCTGACCACCAGTCCCTGATCTCGTCTGATCTGTGCGATGCCGTCGTCGTCGCAAGCCCTAACTTCACCCACATCGACATCCTCCCCGACGCTCTGCACGGCGGACTGCACGTCCTCGCCGAGAAACCGCTGTGCACGACCGTCAAGGACTGCAAAACGGTGATCGAGGCAACCAACGGATACGACGGGGTCGCATGGATGGGTATGGAATACCGGTACAAACCGCCGATTGCTCGCCTCGTCAACGAGGTGCGAGCGGGGGCGGTCGGGCGGGTACACATGGTCGCCATCCGCGAACACCGCTTCCCGTTCCTCGAGAAGGTCGACCATTGGAATCGATTCAGTCGAAACACGGGAGGGACGCTCGTCGAGAAGTGTTGCCACTTCTTCGACCTGATGAACCTCATCATCGACGCCGAACCGGTGCGGGTGTACGCGTCTGGCGGCCAGAGCGTGAACCACCTCGACGAGGTCTACAACGGTGAGACACCGGACATCCTCGACAACGCCTACGTCATCGTGGACTACGACAACGGCGCCCGTGCGATGCTCGATCTCTGTATGTTCGCCGAGGGCAGCAAGAACGAACAGGAGATCGCCGTGACCGGCGATGTCGGCAAGGTTGAAGCCTTCGTACCGGAGGCGATCGTGAGAGTCGGACGGCGGTCGGATGGATC
>JBLWQS010000221.1:0-3392 GCA_048452705.1 Acidimicrobiia bacterium | reverse complement strand
TCGTTGATCAGGGACCGCATGGTTGTAACCGCATGGTTGCTGACCGCCGGGATACTCCTAACTCTGTTGATCTCAGTGCCTGCGGCAATCACTGCCGCCCTCTACCGCGACCGGACGGCCGACCAGGTGATCCGCGGCGCCGGACTGCTCGGTCTGAGCATGCCCGCATTCTGGGTCGGCGTCATGCTTCTCCTCCTCGTGGCGCTCCCAACCGGATGGTTCCCACCCGGAGGGTTCGGGGAGACGTTCGGCGAGCGGCTCCGGTCGATATTCCTGCCCGCCCTGACACTCGCCATCGGGTCCTCGCCTTTCATCATCCGTAGTCTGCGAGCCTCGATGATCTCGGTGTTGAACTCGGACTACGTCGCCACGGGACGCTCGATCGGCGGATCCCGCCGTCGCCTCATTCGCCGCTTCGTGCTCCGCAACGCAGCGGTTTCCAGCGTGACCGTTCTGGCTCTTGAGATTGGGTTCCTCCTGTTCGGCGCCGTCATCATCGAGACCACGTTCGCCCTGCCAGGACTGGGACAGGGCCTCGTGCTGGCAGCCCGCGGCCGAGACCTGCCAGCAATCCAGGGATACACCCTGTTGTTCGCCTTGATCGTGGTAGCCGTGTATCTCCTTGCCGACATCGCCACCGCCATGCTGGACCCGCGCGTGGAGATCGAGACATGACCGGCAACAACGCACCCGAAGCTCCATCGTCCGACCAGGTCCTAGATTCGGGTGGAACGCCAGACGACGAGCGGAGCATCTGGCGTCGCATACCGATGAAGGCGAAGATCGGTGGCGCCATCGTGCTGCTATATGTGCTCGTCGCGCTCCTTGCGCCTGCTATCGCTCCCCACGACCCGCTCGACATCAACCCTGTCGATCGGTTGGCGTCACCCACAGCAGAACACATCCTTGGTACCGACGAACTCGGCCGTGACGTCTTCTCCCGCCTCGTCTATGCGACACGGGTAGACCTCCCACTCGGCTTCCTCGGGGCGTTTCTTCCTGCACTTCTCGGGGTCACCCTTGGATCGCTAGCCGGCTACTTCGGTGGGTGGGTGGACACGGTGATCATGCGGGTGTCCGACGTGCTGCAAGCCTTCCCCTCCTACATACTGATCATTGCCCTCGTTTTCGCCCTCGGCCAAGGGGCAAGCTCCATCATCTTTGCTTTCACGATCCTGGGCTGGGTTGCCTACGCCAGGCTGGTCCGGAGCGAGGTGCTCCGCGTGCGGGGCCTCGACTATGTGCACGCAGCTCGGGTCGCAGGCCTGTCGCGGCTCCGGATTCTCAGGGTGCACGTGTTTCCCAACGTCATCAGCCAGGCCCTCGTCTTCCTCCCATCCGACATCGTGTTCGCCACCCTTGCGCTGGCGGCCTTCTCCTTCCTCGGATTGGGGATTCCGCCGCCCACCCCGGAATGGGGAGCCATGATTGCCGAGGGTCAGCCGTTCATCCGCACGAACTGGTGGCTCGCCACCGTCCCCGGTCTCATAATCATGGGTTTCGGACTCGGATTCTCGCTTGTCGGCGAATCCGCCGAGGAGGAGATGCAGCGATGAACGAGCACCTGCTCGAAGTCTCCGACCTTCGGGTGACGATGCAACGCCGCGGCGCTGCCATCACGCCTGTCGACGGTGTGTCTCTGACGCTCGATCGTGGCGAGATCCTTGGAATCGCAGGGGAATCCGGTTCGGGGAAGACGCTCACGCTGCGCGCCATCCTCGGCTTGTTGCCGCGCGGAGGGATCGCCGAAGGGGATCTCCGCTTTTCCAGCGATGGCGATCGACCCGTGCCCTACGTTCCGACCGAGGTGCACGGCCACGGCATTTCGATCGTGTTCCAGGAACCGACGACCGCCCTCAATCCGACGATGCGGATCGGTGACCTCATCGCTGAAGGTCCCCGCATCCACCATGGGTTGAGCAAGGCGGATGCCCGCGCCAGGGCCATCGAGTTGATGCGTCTCGTGGGTATTCCCACACCCGAGCGGCGCGCCCGCATGTGGCCACATCAGCTCTCCGGCGGGCTGCGGCAGCGGGTGATGGTTGCCACCGCTCTCTCTACCGAGCCAAAACTCGTGCTGTGTGACGAGCCGACCACCGCTCTCGACGTATCCATTCAGGATCAGATTCTTGGCCTCCTCCAGGACCTGCGGGTGCGTCTTGATATGGCGATCATCTTCGTATCGCACGACATCGCCGTGTTGGGTGAACTCTGCGATCGGCTCGCCATCATGTACGCGGGTCAGGTCGTCGAGATCGGTCCCACCGATGACGTCATCTCCATACCCAATCATCCCTACACGGCAGCGTTGATGGCATCGGTCCCCTCGTTCAAGGGCACCTCGGAGGAGCTGCAGGGCATTCCCGGACACCCCCCGGATCCGGCTGCTTTCGCTTCCGGTTGCCGCTTCGCTCCACGTTGCGCGTTCGCTCAGGAGGACTGCAGCCAGACGACCTACGAACTGAAGCCAACGTCGGACGACCGCGCGACTGCCTGTATTCATCCGGAACTGCTGGTCCAGCCATGACGGCGCTTCTCGAAGTCAAGAGCCTGACCGTCAATTTCCGAATCGGATCGGCCATGGCGGCCCGACTGCGAGGACAACCACCCCCCGACCTCAAAGCGGTCGACAACGTCTCCTTCGAGGTCGAACGATCGGAGTCCGTTGGAATCGTCGGCGAGTCCGGCTGTGGCAAGTCGACCATCGCCAAAGCAATCGTCGGTCTCGTTCCGATCTCAGCCGGATCAGTGGAGCTCGACGGACAGCCCCTCACGGAGAAGCGCGATCAGGCAACGACACGCCGGATTCAGATGGTCTTCCAGGACCCCGGATCGTCACTCAACCCCTCGATTACGGTCGAGCGCACACTTGCCGAACTGCTCAAGGTTCACAAGATCGTCCCCAAGAAGCAGATCCTTGAGAGGTGCGGGGAACTGATGGACCTCGTCGAATTGCCCCGGTCGCTCCTGCGTGCATATCCGAGGAGCCTGTCCGGGGGTCAACGGCAGAGGGTTGGCATTGCTCGAGCGCTCGCGCTTGAGCCGGAGATCCTCATCGCCGACGAGTCCGTCGCAGCGCTTGACGTCTCCGTTCAGGCGCCCATCCTCAATCTGTTCAATTCGCTTCGTCGCGACCTCGGTCTCACGGTCTTGTTCATCTCCCATGACCTCGCCGTGGTGCGCCATGTCAGCGATCGCGTGGTCGTGGTGTATCTGGGCACGGTCATGGAAGACGGGCCGACCGAGCAGGTCTTCAACGATCCGCGGCACCCATACACGAGGGCTCTGATGGCGGCCGCACCGAAGTTCGGGGTGAAGAAGGAGCCCGGCAAGTCGGCACTGAAGGGTGAGCCTCCCAGTGCGCTCGATCTTCCGTCCGGGTGCCGCTTCCG
>JBLWQS010000220.1:0-3396 GCA_048452705.1 Acidimicrobiia bacterium | reverse complement strand
CTCTGTGCCCTGTTCGACGTGTTGCTCGTCGAGGACTTCGCCGGCATCGTGGAGGGTCGCAACGAGGTCGCCACGGTCATAGGGAATCAGGAGACTCACCGTTGTGGTGACCGCTTCGAGGCCGTTGACGATCGCCGCAGTGACGTCAGCAACGTGCTCACCGGTCAGAGCGGACACCGCCACGGACCCCTCGTAGACGGTGAGAAGACGCTGGACGACCGCCGGCTCGGCAACGTCGATCTTGTTGAAAACGAGGATCTCGGGGATCTCGGCCGCGCCGATCTCGTTGAGAACGTCGCGAACGGCGATGATCTGTCCGTCCGGATCGGGGTCGTCGGCGTCAACAACGTGGACGAGGAGATCAGCGTCGGCGGCTTCGTCGAGCGTTGAACGGAACGCTTCAACAAGTTCGTGTGGGAGTCTCCGCACGAACCCGACCGTGTCCGACATGAGGGCACGGTGTCCGTCCGGGAGATCGAGTCGTCGAACCGTTGACCCCAGGGTCGCGAAGAGACGATCCTCGACGAGGACGTGCGCGTCGGTGAGCCGATTGAACAGGGTCGACTTGCCGGCGTTCGTGTAGCCGACGATCGCAGCCACGGGAAGGCCGGAGCGTTTGCGAGACTTCGCCCTGGTGTCCCGTGACCGGCTTGCCTCCTTCAACTCTCGCTCGACCTTGGACATGCGCTCGAGGATCCGTCGTCGATCGGTTTCGAGCTTGGTCTCACCGGGACCCCTGGTTCCGATCCCCGCCCCGAGCCGTGAGAGTTCGACTCCCTTGCCACGGAGTCGGGGCAAGCGGTAGCGGTACTGGGCGAGTTCGACCTGCAGTCGACCTTCGTGCGTGTGGGCATGCTGAGCGAAGATGTCGAGGATGAGAGCGACCCGATCGACGACGTCGCACTGGAACGCCTGCTGGAGATTGCGTTGTTGCGCCGGTGAGAGATCGTTGTCGAACACGACGACGTCGATGTCGAGCATGTGCGACTCCGCCACCAGTTCGGAGAGCTTGCCCTTCCCTATGAACGTCGCGGGATCGGGTCGACCGCGCCGGACAAGCACAGATTCAACCGGCTCCGAGCCCGCCGTATCGGTGAGCAGTTCGAGTTCGCTGAGGCTCCGGTGTCCCTCGGCGACGCCACTGCCGTCGCGCACCAATCCGATAAGGAGCGCGCGTTGCCGTACGACGTCGAGATCGGTGACGGACGCGGTGAGGCGGCGTCCGCTGCGTCCAACATGAGAACCAGAGTGATCGGCCATGAGAGGATTATGGCGGTTTCTCGGAGTAGCGGAGAGCGCATCATGATGAGGGGACAGGGGAGGAGCAGAGGGCTTCGCCGCCCGTCCCCTGGTATCGTGCGCTCCGAAAGTCGCAGAATGTAACGAAAGGTAACACAGGGTGCTCGCGGCCGATCGACAACGACGAACGCTTGAGCTCATCGGCAGCAACGGCAGCGTGTTGGTCTCCGACCTGGTTGACGAGTTCGGCGTGTCGCGGATGACGATCAATCGAGATCTCGACTATCTGGCCGGGATCGGAGCCGTAACGAAGGTGCATGGAGGAGCGATATCGACGACGGACTCTGTTGTCCCTTCACTCCAACATTGTCAGATGTGCGGCATGGAGAACGGTGACCGTACGGCGATGACCCTGTTCCATGAGGGCGGAGCACAGTCACAAGCGTGCTGCCCACACTGCGGCCTCATGCTCCTGTCGCAGCAGTCAGACGTCACGTCCGCCCTGGCATTGGATTTCATCGGGGGCCAGATGGTCAACGTCCGCACGGCGACGTTCTTGGTTGCACCGGATGTCACGGTGTGCTGCGTTCCGACGGTGCTCTGTTTCGGAGAGCGAGGCGACGCAGAACGGTTCAGTCAGGGTTTCGGAGGCCGGTTGACGAGTTGGGAAGAAGCACAGGTCGATGTTCGCGACCACATGACGCTGATGAAGGAAGGAATGACGGAATGAAACGCACGAGAGGGATGCATCTGTTGGTGCTCGCGGCAGCGATGGCGCTGGCGGTGAGTGTATTGGTCGGGTGCAGCGGTGACGGGGAATCCGCTGAGACCACGACCACGGCCGACGTCCCGACGACAACCGCGGTGATCACGACCACAGTCACCGCCTCAACGGCCGCGTCGGCGAGTTCGTCCGATGCCACACCACTCTCACCCGAAGAGCTCAAGGGTGGCCTGTTCGTGAATCTGTCAACCGATGACATGGACACGGCAGCGATGGCGATCGGATTCGCGACGAAGGTCATGGCGAACACGGGGAAGCCGGCCACGATCTTCCTCAATGTCTACGGCGCCCGTCTCGCGGACATCAACATCCCTCAGAACGTGCACGTGTCTGGCAGCACCCTGCAGGAGATGCTCGGGATGTTTATGGACGCCGGTGGGACGGTGCTCCTCTGCCCGGTCTGTATGAAGAACGTCGCCGGTCTCAGCGAGAGCGAGATGCTGCCCGGGCTGATCGTCGGCAAGCCTGAGTATGTGTATGCAGCGATGTTCGCCGAGGACGTCACCGTCCTCAGCTACGGCGGCCGCTAGTGGTGCGACGGACCACTGGAGCGTGACCCGGGCCCTGATCTTGCTCGTTGCCCTTGCCGTGGCCATGGTGTCCACGGCATGTGGCGGCGAGTCAGGAGCCGAGCGTGAGCAGACGGTGACCGTTGATCACGCGGGTGGGCCACAGATCGTCATCGAAGATCCCTGGTCCCGGTCGACGCCCGACGTCGAAGGCGGTACCGGCATCGTCTACATGACGATCAGCAATCAGGGCGACACGGCTGATCGACTCGTCGCAGCGAAGACACCGATGGCGGCAGCGGTCGAACTCCACATCGACGAAGTTGATGCAAACGGCGTGATGCACATGCGGATGGTCGACGGCGGGGTGATCGACATACTGCCGGGGGAGACCGTGCGCCTTGAACCGGCGAGCCTGCACATCATGCTGGTCGGCCTCGTCGAGCCGCTCGAAGAGGGAGCCTCATATCCGCTCACGCTCAAGTTCGAGAGCGTCGGCGAGATCACGCTTGTTGTTCCCGTCGCATACGAGCAACCCGCGCCAGGCAGCGCTGAACCGATCATCGTCCCCGAAACCTGACACGAGACATGCCGGGAGCAGAACGGATGCCACAAGCGAAGACCTGGCCGACAATCGCCGGAATGCTGGTGGCGTTCACGGTGGTCGCGACGGCTTGCTCGGGCGGCGCAGGTGATGAAGATCTCGATGCCCAACTCAGGGATGCCATCGAAGCCCATGGTCTTACTGGAGATCCATCGATCGGGCGGGATCTTCCCGATATCGAAGATCCGCTGGCCCAGCTCGGTATGAAGCTCTTCTACACGAAGGGGCTCGGCGGTCAACAGGACAGCGCTTGTGTCACG
>JBLWQS010000219.1:0-3397 GCA_048452705.1 Acidimicrobiia bacterium | reverse complement strand
ATGCCATGCCGGCAGGCAGCGCCGCGTCTCGCGAGATGGCGGCCACGATGTGGTCCGAGGCGGTTCGCTTGGCCGAGGAGCTGGCGGTGTTCGTGGACCGCGAGCAGATCGGCCTCCTGATACCCGTCAACGTGAACTCGAACCCCGGCAACTTCGCCCTGGCCCTTGCGATCGTCCTGGTGTCCGAGGTGACCGGGTGTCCCGTGCTGAACAACAACCACGACTTCTACTGGGAAGGCGGTCGCCCGACCGAGGAGCGAATGCCGGACGAACCGGCCGGGCCACGAGACCACTTCTTCCGCAATCGAGACAATCAAACATTCTTCGACGTCCTCCAGCGCATCCTGCCCTGGAACGGCCGGCGCTGGATCCAGGTCAACATCAATCCCCTCCAGTCTTCGCGACTGGTCGAGCGCGACGGATTCGACGCCGATCGCGTCTTCCTCATCGGCACCGGCATCAACGACCGCTTCTTCATCCACTGCTCCTCCGACCAGAAACTCGAATTCCGACGGCGCATGACTCACATCCTCTCCGACGGGAAACCGACGGCAGAGGCCACGCCCGTTCAGGACTTCCTGAAAAGCATGGCGGAGTGGATGAGCGACCAGCATCCCATCGTGTGCGGATTGCAGGGAGGAACGGAGCTCGACCTCGCGTCACCGAACACGATCGTCCTGTTGCAGCCCACTCGGGTCGTGGAGCGCAAGCGCATCCCCCGAGACTGGGAACTGATCGGCGCCCTGCTACGGCATCCCCCGTTTCGAGAGGAATTCGAGCGGCGTACCGACATGGCATTGGTCCTCCTCGTCACCGGCCCTGTGCCCATCGAGCACCGCAGGGACGCCGAGGATGTGCTGAACGCGTTCGCCGAGCTCCTGGACTCCGTTCCCGAGTCGATCGGTAGGCGCGTCTTCCAAGCGTTCTCCGTGGGACATCAGCATCACGCATCCCTCTCCGAAGGACTCGAGATCTTCGACATCTACCACATCGCGGACATGGTCGTCTTCCCGAGCGAGACCGAGGGCAGGGGCCTCCCCATCCCGGAATCGGCCGCCGCGGGTGTCCCGATCGTGTGCTCCCCATACGATCCGATCGAGGTCTTCGACGAGGTTGTGGGGACGAACCGCCCCGAAGCCGAGCGATTGCGGTACCTGGAGTTTCCCGAATCGACCTTCGACGACGAACTCCTCAACGAGATGACGGCCATGCTCCTCGATTCTGCATCCTCCTCGGAGCGAGCACGCCACAACCGGAGTGTGGTGCAGGCTCGCTTCTCGTTGGAGGATCTGCAACGCTCCTTTGTGGAGTATCTACGATGTCTCGAGTCCCTTCACAGGCTCTGACACGAAAGGTCACCGCCATGCACATCTGTTTCATCGAGGACACCTACCTGCACGGCGGGACCCAGATCTGGGTCGCCGAGGCGATGCGTGACTTCCTCTCGAAGGGCCACGAAGTGACCCTCCTGACCGCCACTGACGGCTTCAATGCCCGCGACGGCATCTTGACCGACGCACGGGTCGTAACGTACGACTTCAACGACGTGGTCTCCGAAGACGAGAAGCACCGCGACATCTGGAAGGATGCGTTGTCCGGCACCGACGTTGCGGTGTGCACCGTTCACCCTCCCCGCGATGGCTTCCACTGCTCGCTCTTCGCCGCCCGCTGCATTGAGGAGGCGGGCCTAGACACGATTCTGGAGCCGAAGACGGGCACGATTGTCCCCGAGTACAAGCGCGAGTTCTACGTGCCGCCATATGACATCCGGAGCCATGTGATCTCGATCGCAGGCTTCACGCGTGATTCCCTGATCGACACCTACGGGATCCCGGAGGATGGGGTCTCCTTGGTCTACCAGGGAACGGAGGTCTCGCGGTTCACCCCCGACGAGGACCGCCGCCGGGAAGCCGAGACGCGTTACCCGTTGCCGCCCAACGCGGCGCCGATCTTGGGCAGCGTGGGTTCCTTCGAACCCCGCAAGGGACAGGTCGTACTGCTCGAGGCCGTCGCCGACATGCGCCGAACGCTTCCCAATGTGCATCTGATCCTGGTGGGCGACGGACCAGACGAGGAGCTGCTGAAGGCCAAGGTCGCGGAGATGGAACTCGAAGACAGCGTCACGTTCTTCCCGTTCACCAACGAGCCAGCCCACGTCTTCGAAGTGATCGACATCCTCGTCCTTTCGAGCCTCTACAAGGAGGGACTGCCCAACGTGATTCTCGAGGCGATGTCCATGGGCCTCCCCGTGGTCGCATCCCGCATGGCCGGTGTTCCCGAGGTCGTGATCGATGGCCGCACCGGCTGGATGACCGAGCCCGGCGATGCCCACGGTTTGGCCGATGCCGTGAAACGGTTGTGGGAGGACCCGTCCGCCTGCCGGGCGATGGGGAACGAGGGCCGCGAGCTGATGGAGGAGAGATTCGACAAGGTCCATCAGTTCGATGCCTTCCTCGACCACTTCGCGACGCAGATCGGCAGGTCGTGGTAGCAGGAGACTCTCCTCGCCGGTCTGACGCGAGCCCTACCCCGAGCGCGTCGGAACCGATCCGGACCACAACGGCAACGCCGGTCGGAGCATCCCGCCACGACCGAAGCCCCTCGATCATGCCGGATCGGTTCGCGGTGGCGATCGCCTGTTCGGAGGCGGGTACGTGCAGGAGGCTCCCGTCGCTCTGCATGACGATCAGGGAGTCACCGGGTCGGAAGGCCGCTGCCAGATCCTCGCTCACACGTGTGATGCGGTCGCCACCCCATACGACCGGCATTCCTGCGGTCAGTGTCTCGAGTCGTTCCATCGGGCAACCCTAGAGGCGTCGCGTCCACCGCGTCGCCGCAACCACGGCTCTCAATGAACAGCATCCGTCGGCACCCTCGACCGACCCATCGCTTGGAGCCGCTCCGCCGGGCGATAGGATTGCGGCAGCCGGATTTGCCATCCCGGGGAGACTATGACCGCCATCGAAGACTTCGATCGCCTCCGGAGCCACAGGATCGAAGACTTCGACGACATCGGTCTCATCCTCGACGATCTAGAGCACAACCCTCTGCCCCCGATGCCGGACGATCTCCCGTTCCTCGCCGGTGTCGCCCGGGGAGTCGCCTTCGTGACCTTCGCCTACGACATCGATGGGGTCGCGATGGAGATCGCCAAGTACGGGGCAACGCTCGGCGAGGTGCTGAGCGCAGAGGGGTACGACCCCGCCGTGTACTGCGTCGGAGGCAACTTTGGCGACAAGGTCGATGTCGTGCTCCCGGCAGATTGGCCACGAGTCCTCCTCCACAACGCGGACGGATGGGATAAGTGGGAGAACGGGGAGTGGTTTGCTCAACTCTTCTCCGATGCCATGCCGGCAGGCAGCGCCGCGTCTCGCGAGATGGCGGCCACGATGTGGTC
>JBLWQS010000218.1:0-3400 GCA_048452705.1 Acidimicrobiia bacterium | reverse complement strand
CTTCGCCGCGGTCGGGGCCATTCTCATGTTCGTGATCGGAGCCGTGACGACCATCGACGCGGTCGTGACGTACTTCGGCGGCCATGAGGACAAAGCGTTCAGCTCCGATGCCGCGCTGGCAGCGACGGTCGAGATCGTCTCGTCCCTCGACCAGTTCTTGCTCGGGTTGGTGCTGCTGGTGTTCGCCTTTGGGGTCTACAGCCTGTGGGTGGTTGCAGACTCGGCGACCTGGGACGAGGAAAGGACCAAGCTCCATGCACCGGACTGGCTCAGGATCAACAGTGTCACTGATCTCAAGGTCAAGCTTCTCGAGGTCGTGGCAGTATTGCTCGCCGTGCTGTTCCTCAAGGGTGTCTTGAAGAACCCCGACACCGCCTGGTCCGACCTCGTCGTCCCGATTGCCGTCGTTCTCTTCGCCCTGACCGTGTGGTTGATCCGCAAGGCCGGCCACTGAGGGTGGAAGCGACTCGCGACCTCCCGTGGCCCACCGTCGAGGGTGCCGCGGGCGGCGCCGATCTCCTGGAGCGTGCGTGGTCTCCCGAGGCGTTCCATGTTCTCGCCAAGCCAACCGGTGCGATCTGCAATCTCGGTTGCTCCTACTGCTTCTTCCTGGACAAGGAGGAGTTGTATGAGGGGAGCCGGTTCCGCATGTCCGACGAGGTGCTCGATCGGTACATCCGGCAGTTGATCGAAGCGCACTCGTCCCCGGTTGTCACGATCGCCTGGCAAGGCGGAGAACCGACACTGATGGGTCTCGATTTCTACCGGAGGGCGATCGAGGTCCAGGAGCGTTACCGCAAGCCGGGGATGAGCTTCGAGAACACGATTCAGACCAACGGCACGCTGCTCACCGACGAGTGGTGCGAGTTCCTCAAGGAGAACGACTATCTCGTCGGGATCAGCATCGACGGTCCCGAGTCTCTCCACGATGTTCATCGTGTCACGAAGCGGGGCGAGGGGACTTTCGACAAAGTGATGCGCGGTCTGCGGCTCCTGCAGAAGCATGGTGTCGAGTACAACGTGTTGACGACGGTGAACGCCGTCAACGGCGACTTCCCTCTTGAGGTGTACCGCTTCCTGCGCGATGAGGTGGGAACGACGTGGATGCAGTTCATCCCCGTCGTCGAACGGGTCGACGAGCACGGACAGCCTGCGTATCTCGATGGCACAATCGCATCGGATCGATCCGTTGGGGCGGTGCAATTCGGTCAGTTCCTCTCGACAATCTTCGACGAATGGGTCCGTAACGACGTCGGGACCGTTTTCGTGCAGACGTTCGAAGCGGCCGTGCGCAACTGGATGGGGCTGGAGTCCTCCGGTATGTGCGTTTTCAACGAGACGTGTGGACTCGGTGTCGCTCTTGAGCACAACGGGGACCTGTATTCATGTGATCACTTCGTGGAGCCGGAGTACCTCATCGGGAACATCAGCGATGTGGACATGGAGAATCTGGTCGGCTCGGAACGACAGCACACCTTCGGCATGGATAAGCGAGACGCCCTTCCTCAGTTCTGTCTCGATTGCGATGTGCGGTTCGCGTGTCACGGTGAGTGCCCGAAGAATCGGTTCATCGAGACTCCCGATGGCGAAGCGGGGCTGAACTACCTGTGTGTCGGGTTCAAGGACTTCTTCCACCACGTTGACGAACCGATTCGCCTCATCGCTGAAGCACTGCGGAGCGGACGCGAGGCTGCTGCAGTGATGCCGGTCATGATGGCCGGAGACGCCGCGTTCGACAGCGCTGTTCGGGCCGCCGGTCGCAATGATCCCTGTCCGTGTGGGAGTGGCAACAAGACGAAGAGATGCCACGGCGACGGACGACCGAGTGTTTCGGAACGTCCTGAGCTACCCAGTGGACCGGGCCGACCACGCACCAGAGTCAGAGACCGAAGCTAGGAGCAAGGAGAGCCGTCATGGCGGACCGTCCAAACATCCTCATCCTGTGGGGTGACGACATCGGCTGGTACAACATCAGCCACAACAACCGCGGCACGATGGGGTATGAGACACCCAACATCGACCGGGTTGCTCGCGAGGGCATCGAGTTCACCGACTACTACGCCCAACAATCATGCACGGCAGGCCGGGCGTCGTTCATCACGGGTCAGAACCCTGTGCGGACCGGGTTGACCAAGGTGGGTATGCCGGGGTCGGACCTCGGACTTCAGCCGGAAGATCCGACGATCGCTGAGATGCTCAAGCCACTCGGCTACCGAACCGGACAGTTCGGCAAGAACCACCTCGGCGACAAGGATGAGTTCCTCCCGACGAACCATGGCTTCGACGAGTTCTATGGGAATCTCTATCACCTCAACGCTGAAGATGAGCCCGAGCATCCGGACTATCCGAAGAATCCCGAGTTCCGCGACCGGTTCGGGCCCCGCGGTGTCATCCACTCATACGCCGACGGCCGCATCGAAGACACCGGCCCGCTGACGAAAGAGCGTATGGAGACGATCGACGACGAGATGACGGTCCGTGCCAAGGACTTCATTCGGGAAGCGAACGAGGCCCACGAACCCTTCTTCCTCTGGTGGAACGCGACACGGATGCACTTCCGGACGCGCGTCAAGGAGGAATCGCTCGGCCTCTCCGGACAGGGGTTCTACAACGACGCCATGGTCGAGCACGATGGATTGGTTGGAGAGATGCTCGACGTCCTCGACGAATTGGGGATCTCCGACAACACGATCGTTGTGTATTCCACCGACAACGGACCACATTTCAACACGTGGCCGGATGCGGCGATCACACCGTGGCGCAGCGAGAAGAACACGAACTGGGAGGGCGCGTACCGCGTGCCCTGTTTCGTTCGCTGGCCGGAGAAGTTCGAAGCAGGCAAGACCCTGACGGGCATCATGTCTCATCAGGAGTGGCTACCAACGCTCGTCTCCGCGGCGGGCGATCCGGGAATCGTCGAGAAGCTCAAGAACGGGTACGACGCCGACGGCAAGCATTTCAAGGTGCACGTCGACGGATACGACGCGCTTCCGTATCTCCTCGGAGAGACCGATGAATCGCCACGTGACTGGTTCTTCTACACGAGCGATGACGGGCTGATCACTGCCATTCGGTACGGCGACTGGAAGGCGGTGTTCTACGAGCAGCGGGCGAAGGGTATGCAGCTGTGGGCTGAGCCGTTCGTGCCGTTGCGCTTGCCGAAGATCTTCAACCTGCGCCGAGATCCGTTCGAACGCGCCGACGAGAACGCCAACATCTACTGGGATTGGGTGCTCGACCACGTCTTCGTCATGTACCCGATGCAGGCCCTCGCTGCCGAGCAGATCCAGTCGTTCGCCGAGTTCCCACCGCGGCAGAAGCCGGCCGCCTTCAATCTGGATTCAGTATTGGAGGCGATGGACGACGCATCCGGAGGCGGAATGCACTAGCCCAACCGACA
>JBLWQS010000217.1:0-3409 GCA_048452705.1 Acidimicrobiia bacterium | reverse complement strand
CACAAGTAGCAAGTACCGACTACCGACTACCGACTACCGACTACCGAGTACTCGGTACCGAAGACTGACAAAGAAGAGCCAAGTACCAGAGCTTCGGACTCTGGGACCAATAGCTGAGGAGAGTTCACCAAAATGGCAGACGAGCATCGGATCAGGATCCGACTCAAGGCGTACGACCACTCGGTCGTCGATGAGTCGGCCCGCAAAATCGCGGAGACCGTGATCCGTACACAAGCAAAGATCAAAGGTCCGGTGCCACTGCCGACCCGCATCCACCGGTACTGCGTCATCCGTGGTCCGCACGTCGATAAGACGAGCCGCGAGCACTTCGAGATGCGTATTCACAAACGTCTGATCGACATCCTCGAGCCGACCCCCAAGACCGTCGACGCGCTGATGCGCCTTGACCTCCCGGCCGGCGTTGAAGTGGAGATCAAGACGTGAAGACGATCATTGGTGAGAAACTGGGCATGACCCAGATCTTCGATGATGAGAACCGGGCGATCCCGGTAACCGTCATCAAGGCCGGTCCCGTCCACGTGACACAGATCAAGCGACCCGAGACCGACGGCTACGCCGCGATCCAGATCGCATACAAAGAGATGACGACGAACCGGTCGAATCGCGCACAGGTCGGGCACTTCGCCAAGGCCGGCGTCGCACCGCACCGGTACCTCGTCGAAGTGCGAGTCGAGGATCCCGACGAGTTCGAACTCGGCCAGGTGATCACGATCGCCGACGTTCTCGAGGCGGGCCAGCGTGCCGACGCCACGGGGATCTCCAAGGGCAAGGGTTTCGCCGGCGTTATGAAACGCCACGGCATGAAGGGCCAGGGTGCCAGTCACGGTGTCCACAAGGTCCACCGTGCCCCCGGCGCAATCGGTGCCTGCGCAACCCCGGCTCGTGTGTTCAAGGGCAAGCGTATGCCGGGACGCATGGGTGGTGACCAGACGACCGTTCTGAATCTCGACGTCGTCCAGATCGATGCCGACCGCAACGTGCTGCTCCTCAAAGGTGCCGTCCCCGGCCCCAAAGGTGCCGTCGTGGTCGTGCGAGAGGCGGTGAAGAAGCGTGGCTGATCAACCAACCGCAGAGCTCTATACGGCAGACGGCACCCGCTCGGGTGAGGTCGACCTCAATCCGGACATCTTCGGCATCGAGCCGAATACAGCCGTGATGCACCAGGTCGTTACCGCCCAACTCGCTGCTGCTCGCGCCGGCACGCACTCGACCAAGACTCGGTCCGAGGTGCGTGGTGGTGGTCGTAAGCCGTGGCGTCAGAAAGGCCTCGGCCGTGCTCGTCACGGATCGATCCGCGCTCCTCAATGGATCGGCGGTGGTGTCGCCCACGGGCCGAAGCCCCGCGACTACTCCCAGCGCACCCCCAAGAAGATGAAGCGACTCGCCTTGCGCAGCGCCTTGTCGGTGAGGGCCGCAGAGGGACAGATCAGGGTTGTCGAGGATTTCGCCGTTTGGGACGAACCGAAGACGAAGAACGCTACGGGGCTTCTCGAGGCGATGGGTGTCACCGGCAAGGTGCTGCTTCTCGCAGAGGACCACGAGCGCTTGGCGATCAAGTCGTTCCGGAATATCGATGGCGTTATCGCCTCGAACCTGGGGCAAGCCAACACCTACGACGTGCTCTGGGCCGAAACGGTCATCATGTCGAAAGGGACTCTGGAGCTCGGACAAACCGTTCCGCGAGGGACCGAAGAGCATGCCGAACAAGTCACAAGCCGCCAGCTGCAAGCCGCAAGCCCTGAGCCTGAAGCTGACAGCTTGGAGCTTGAAGCCGGTGACTCCGAAGGAGGCACCGAGTGAAGAATCCACGGGACATCATCTTCGAACCGATCGTGTCTGAGAAGTCATACGACCTCATCGAAGACGAGAACACGTACACGTTCGTTGTCGACCGGCGATCGAACAAGACCGAGATCAAGCAGGCCATCGCGACGATTTTCGATGTCGAGGTCCTGTCTGTGAACACGATAAACCGCAAGGGCAAGCTCAAGCGAACCGGCTACGTGCTCGGTAAGCGCAAGGACACGAAGCGTGCCCTTGTGAAGCTCGCCGACGGCGACAAGATCGACATCTTCGAGGTATAGCGACATGGGTGTAAAGAAACTCAAGCCAACCTCGCCGGGCCGCCGGTTCCAGACCGTCTCCGACTTCGAGACCATCACGAAGTCGAAGCCGGAGAAGAGCCTCCTGGCGAAGCAGAAACGGTCTTCGGGCCGAAACTCATACGGCCGGATCACATCGCGTCACCGCGGTGGCGGTCACAAACGGCGCTACCGGGTCATCGACTTCCGGCGGACCAAGGACGGGGTCCCCGCCAAGGTCGCAGCGATCGAGTACGACCCGAACCGCAATGCTCGCATCGCGTTGCTCCACTACGTCGACGGAGAGAAGCGATACATCCTCGCTCCCCTCAAGATCGAAGTAGGGGACATGCTCGAATCCGGCTCATCGGCGGACATCCGCCCGGGGAACGCGTTGCCACTTCGCAACATCCCGACCGGCACGATCGTGCATGCCGTTGAACTCCGCCCCGGTGGCGGTGCCAAGATGGGCCGCTCAGCAGGCACAGTGATCCAGCTCATGTCCAAGGAAGGCAAGTACGCGCTCGTGCGGCTGCCCTCCGGTGAGATGCGCCAGGTCCTGCTCGACTGCAGAGCGACCGTCGGTCAGGTCGGCAACCCCGACGCAGAACTGGTCAAGATCGGCAAGGCAGGCCGCAGCCGCTGGAAGGGCAAGCGTCCACAGTCACGCGGTGTCGTCATGAACCCGGTCGACCACCCCCTCGGTGGTGGTGAAGGCCGTAGCTCGGGTGGCCGCCATCCGGTCAGCCCATGGGGCAAGCCGGAAGGACGCACCCGCAAGAAGAAGAAGGCCAGCGACAAGTACATCGTGCGCAGGCGAAGCAAGAAGGGTCGGAGGTAGACCATGGCGAGGAGCCTGAAGAAGGGGCCGTTCGTCGACGAGCACCTCCTACGAAAAGTCGAAGCAGCGAACGCGAGCAGCGACAAGCGAGTGATCCGGACATGGAGCCGGCGGTCGACGATCACGCCCGAGATGGTGAGCCTCACCATCGCAGTGCATGACGGCCGCAAGCACGTGCCGGTCTACATCAGCGAGTCGATGGTCGGGCACAAGCTCGGCGAGTTCGCTCCAACCCGGACGTTCCGGGGACACGCGATGAGCGAGAAAGCAGCGAGGAAGCGATGAAGGCCCACGCAAAAGCCAGGCACGTACGGCAGTCGCCGTACAAGGTGCGGCGAGTGCTGGATCTCGTCCGAGGTCTCCCGGTTGACGAGGCCCGCGTCGTGCTGAAGCACACGCCACGTCGCGCTGCCGACCCGATCCTCAAGTGCCTCGATTCGGCCGTTGCCAACGCGGAGCACAATCT
>JBLWQS010000216.1:0-3455 GCA_048452705.1 Acidimicrobiia bacterium | reverse complement strand
TGTCGGACGTGGCCCAACCAAGCCGAGGTGCGCGTCGCTGGGATCCACTTCATCCAGGAGGACTCGCCGGACGAGATCGGTACGGTACTGCGGCAATGGATCGAGAGCCGCTGACGTCCCTATCGTTCGGGCGTCATCCGGAGGGAACCTCTTGATTCGCAACATGATCCGCTCTGCGGCACTCGACACCGAGTTCTACAACCGCGCAGAGAACTCTCCATCCATGACGTGGCAGGCCCTCGCCGTTGTCATCGTGGCCAACGCCTTGGCCGCGATCGGCTCATGGATCGGCTCCGAGAACACGCAGGACATGTTCGGCGTGGACATCTGGAGTTCGATGCGTGGTTGGTTGGGAATCGGCGACTTCCCCATGCCGAGCGAAGGCGGCATCATTGCCATGGTTGGTGTTGGAGTTCTCCTAGCGATCGTCGGCTGGATCGTCTGGGCGGTGACCACGTTCGCGATCGGAACGAAGATCTTCAACGGTACGACCGACGTGGGGGAGATGCTCCGTGTCCTCGGTTTCGCCCAGGCGCCGCGGGTCATCGGGGTGATTCCGTTCCTCGGACCCGTTGCCGCTGTGTGGGTGCTTGTCGCATCCGTGGTCGCGATCCGCGAGGGTCTCGATTTCTCGACCGGACGGGCGATCGGAACGGCGGTCGGAGGATGGCTGGTCTGGATCCTGCTCCAGCAGTCCGTCTCGATCCTCATCGCCACAATCTTCTAACCCCCAAAACGCGTACCCAGGGTTGGTGTCCTTGTATATGACGCCGTCAGCCCGCGGAATGGAGGAGGACGGCGCTTGGGGATCAGGTCGGGGCGAAGTTGCCGCGACGCTCGACCTTCCAATCGCGACGCCAGCTGCGGTTGACTCTCCAGAAGATCCACGATCCGAGCCCGATCAGGATCGGTGGCAGGAACGACACTGCCCGATAGAGCAGCACCCCGGCCGAGATGAGATCGGGATCGGCCCCAGAACCCCACCCGAGCGAGACCAACCCGATGAAGCCGAGATCAACCAACCCGAGACCGCCGGGACTGACGGGGATCATCACGAGCAGACGCCCGAGCGAGAACGCAAGGAGAAGCCACGGCAGCGAGACGTCGTCGCTCGATACGCCGACGGCCCTCAGCGACACAACGAACAGTGCCGCCATCGAGGCATGGTTGGCGACGGTCGCGGCGGTGACCCACTTCCACCGGTACCCGGCAACATGGCGGACGTTGTCTCGGAATGTGAGAGTTGCGGCAACGACGTCGATCGAGTCGCGTTTGATCTTCCCGAGTCCCCAGTTGACGATCTTGTCGAGCCAGTTTCCGAGCGAGACCGCCGCCGATTGCGAGCGCAGGACGCGGGAGATGAGCCAGACCGCTCCAGCGACGACGAGGATCCCTCCGAGGGAGATGAGCCACATCCACCAGATCGCTTCGCCGGTGATAGCGATCGCAGCGACGGAGAGGACAGGCAGCGCGAGTCGTGCGAGCTGATCCCACACGCCTGCGGTGAGCAAGGCAGCCGTGACTGCTTCAGGCGTGAAACCCCACGAGAGGAACTGCGAGTAGGTGACCGGCAGGGCGATGGCGCCGCCCGCCGGGAGCGAGTTGTTGATAGCGGTAGCGGTTGTCTGTACGACGAACCCCTCGCGAAAGTGGAGCCCGGGCAGTGTTGACATGAAGACGAACACGTAGGCGACGAGGAACCATCCGGAGAAGATCGCAAGGAGCAGCCACTGGATCGGGTCGATGTCTCCGATGTGATCGGCGACGGCGCGGTAGTCGGCGAGTTTCGGCAAGACGAAGCCGAATACCAGGATGAGCACAAGGATCGTGACCGCGGCCCGGAGCAGCCGTTTCCACAGTGGCTGGTGGGTTCCCGTTGGAACGGAGGATTCTTCGGGCGCAGCCCCGTCGGTCTCGGTCATGTGGCGGTAGGGTACCGGTCGATCAGCGGGGCCGGCATCCCGTCTCGGCGGCACTCAGATCCCAGAGTCGGGCCACCGCGTCCGGATCGCGCCCCGCAGCGCTTGGCTCGATGAGCCGCTCGTCGGAGAAGTAGCCGCCGGAGTGTTGCTCGATGCCGGGCTCGGTTGCGAGATAGATGGAAGTGGCGGCACCTTCCTCCGGCGTTCGCATCCACCGGGAGCCACCCTTCCACAGGACCGACGCCAGCTTGCTGTCACCGTCCTGAGCGATTCGCGTCGACACGACTCCTGGATGGACGGCGAAGGTCGTGCTGTCCGTGCCGTCGAGACGCTGTGCCAGTTCCCGGGTGAAGAGGACATTGGCCAGCTTCGAGCGGCTGTAGACCCTCGTACCCCGATAGCGGCCACCCGGGTCCAGTTGGTTGAACCCGGCGTCGTGTTTGGTGTTGCGGTGCATCTCGGAGGCGACGTTGATGATGCGGTAGGGGCGGGTCGTGGGGTCGGAGGCCAACAAGCAGGTGAGCAGGAAGGGCCCGAGGTGGTTGACACCCATCGTCCATTCGTGTCCATCGGCGGTGAGGCGTCTCGAACTCATGTAGACGCCGGCATTGTTCACGAGAACATCAACACGTCCACGCTTCGCCACCAATTCATCGGCGAACGAATGGATCGAGGCGAACGAAGACAGATCCAGAACCATCGGCGTGGCCGCTCGCCCCGTCTCGGATTCGATCAGTTCAGCGGCGGCTCTGCCTCGCATGGGATCTCTGGCCGTCAGCACCACATCCGCTCCCCGGCGGGCGAGCTCGGTGGCCGTCGCGAGACCGATCCCGGAGTTGCCTCCGGTGACCACCACAGTGCGGTTCTCGATGCTCCACGTCACGGGGCCGGAACCTACAGGGTCCGGAGCGCTTCGGTTGGACTCACCCGTGCAGCACGCATCGCCGGATAGAGGCCGGCGATCACCCCGATGATGAGAGCGGCAGCCATCCCGCCGACGACTGCCACCATCGGAATCAGGATGCCCCATCCCTGGGACCACGCGTACGCGGCCGTGACTGCACTGCCGAGGGCAACGCCTCCGAGACCGCCGAGTGTCGCAAGGATGAGCGACTCACCGAGGAACTGGATCGAGATGTGTCCCTTCGTTGCGCCGAGGGCACGCCGGAGTCCGATCTCGCCACGCCGTTCGAGTACTGAGATCACCATCACATTGGCGATCCCAACACCACCGACGAGGAGGGCGACGGCACCAAGGCCGAGGAGGAGGTTCGTGAACGCCTGGTCGGCGGCCTCCTTCGCTTCCAGGGCATCGGACGGTCTCGTGACCTCCACTTCGTCAGGGCTTTCCGGATTGACCGTTGCTGGGAGTACCGCCCGGACGGCATCGATGTCGTCTGGATCGCTCCTGACGTAGATCGTGCTGGGCACGCCGCCGTGATCGAGGAATTCCTCGGCCGTCGAGTAGCTGACGAGCGCGGCCCGATCGAGATCGGGGGAGAGATCGAGCGTGTCCATGACGCCGACGACGGA
>JBLWQS010000215.1:0-3458 GCA_048452705.1 Acidimicrobiia bacterium | reverse complement strand
TGGAGCCGTGATCAAGTGGTCGAGAACGATCGGTTAACCGGCGCTTCGGAGATGTGGGTCGGTGTGCCGACGGGCTGATCACTCTCACGTTCCGTATGTGCGAAAGCGTTGGAGGCGGTCGATGGCCTCGGCCGTAGTCATCGCCGCGATGTCCTCCTTCGACAGCCCGACGAGGGTGATGAGTTGATGCACGACGCCGGCAGGGATTGTGTCCGTGGGAGGCTGCTGTTGGGTGCGTGCAGGGAGGATTCCATCCTTCACGCATGCCCAGAACTCCGCTTCCGATACCTTCAGTTGGTCACGGATGATGTGGGCCCAAAGACTCTTGCCGTACGTGTCCTTGTTCGGCGGGTGGGAGACACGTGTGCGCAGCACGTCACCATCGGTGAGGACGAGTTCATAGGTGATGTGATGGCCGGTCTTGCTCCTGGCGTTACGGACCGGCGTCCATCCTTCTGTTGTGCAGAACGTATCGTGGTCCTTGCGCGACGGGGCAGGGAACGTCATTCGGGGACGCGAACGACCCACTCGCGAAGCGTGTCGCGAGACGACAGGCGCACGAACTGGACGAGTGGCCAATTCGCCGCGTGGTTGGGCGCCATCCGTAGACGTGTTTCCCAGTCCTCCGCGTATTCGACGAGGGCATCGACGAACTCGTTGGTTGCGTCATCAAACGTGGCCCCGTCTGCGGCGATCGGGAGACCCGGGAGCATGAGGGACCATCCGTCGTCCTCCGGCACAGCGACGGGGGTGGGGAGAGACGGTTCGATCGCTGCCAGGAAACGTGACTGATCGACCACCACGAGGCGCTGCCGGCGACGCTCGATCACGGTCGCAGAGCCTTCGGCGGCTTCGTCGAGAACGGTGCTGAAGTTGTCTCGAGCGTTCGTTGAACTGCGTACCAGAGTTGACGACACCGGCACCTCCTTCGTATCTGTGTATCCACCATATCAGGTTCATTCCGTACGTCCAGTACGTTTCGTACATAGCGTACAACTCTGTCTCATGATCGGTCTGGCGTTCGTGTTGTCGGGGAGCCGATTGGGTGCCGAAGGTCTCGCGCAGGACACTCCTCTGAACGCGTACTAGCAGAGCAAGGCGGTCGGCGCGTACGACAACCCGAGCGCGTGGATGCTCCGGGTTGTGTCAAACGGTTCCGTGTCCCGGTGTTGGAGATTCCGATATCCTGCATCGGACGTCCAACTCCCACGCCTGGAATTCATACGGAAACACCCAACTAAAGAAAGCGTAGGTATTCAGTGCCCAGAGGTCGGCCTACTACCGAACAGCTGCTCGCCCGCGTTGATAGCGAGGTCGGTGTTCTCCGCGATCGATTTGGAGGACTGCCGCACAGCCTCGAACTCGACCATGTGCTACGCGAGATCTGGCTCCTGGAAACCCACCACTCGACGGCGATCGAAGGGAGTTCGCTGAGCGAACGGGATGTAGTGGCTGTCGTCGAGCGTGACGAAGCCCGGGGAACGCTCGTGGAGGCGCTTGAGGTGAAGGCATACGCCGGTGCCGCCAGCTGGGTCTACGAGACGGCGTCAGAAGCCCCGGCCGGGATCGGCTTGGCGACCGTGCGGGAGGTACACCGCCGGGTGGTTGGGCCAGTCTGGGCAACATTCCCGCCGACAACCAGGGATATCCCCGGGGCATTCCGTACGACCGGAGTGACGGTAGGAGGCGGCAGGCGCGTCCAACTCTCGGCGGCACCAGCGGTCCGTGCAGACATGACCGACTGGATCGCGGCTGGCACGAGGAGTACTCCTGGCCATGTGATCGTGGGGATCGCGCACCGCCACGCGTCATTCGAGCTCATTCATCCGTTCACCGACGGCAATGGGCGCGTGGGAAGGCTCCTCGCCAACTGGGGCCTTGTACAGGCCGACTACCCGCCGATGATCAGCCGATTCCAGCAGCGGGATCGATACCTGCGGGCGCTCACCCGTGCCGATCGCGGGGATGTCAACGGCCTCGTCGAACTCTTTGCCCGGGCGATCAGCGAATCCATCAACAGGTTCATCCTTCCCCACCTCGCCGGAGATGCACGTCTCGTCCCGCTACGGGCGCTTGCGGACGGCAGCCCCTACTCGGCGGACTACCTTCGTCAACTCGCCCTCTCCGGTCGACTCCGCGCGGTTCGTCACGGATCACTGTGGCTGAGTTCGCACGCTGCGTTGCAGGAGTACATGGAAAGCCGGAGCCCACGCGGCCGGCGGTGAGCCGCGGGCGCATCGCGTGCACACGAGAACGGGAAATGGCGAGACATGGTGCGAAGCGATGAATGGTAGAAACCCTTGCGTCACATAGGTTTCTACCGAATTTGTGTTGGCAGCGCGACCCCTGATGATCCCTAATAGGGATGAGGTCCCTGGTTCAGATCCGGGTGGGTCCACCACACCGCGACCCCGCACCGGCCAAGCCCTTCTTGGAGTCGGCGTCCTGCCGATTTGAGACACGTTCTCCGCCTTGTCGCCGCCGACCACGCTGATTTCTCCGAACGGCCTCACTGCGGAGCGTTACGCTCAGCCCTATGTCAACCATCCCTACAAAAATCCTCGACACGTTCCCCAATCCACATCCCGACCGCGACTACGTCGTCACCTTCGACGCCCCCGAGTTCACCTGCCTCTGCCCCCTCACCGGCCAGCCGGACTTCGCTCACTTCGTCATCAACTACACCCCCGACGAGTTGTGTGTCGAACTCAAGTCGCTCAAGCTCTACCTCTGGTCGTACCGCGACGAAGGCGCGTTCCACGAGGACGTCACGAATCGGATCCTCGACGATGTCGTCGCCACCATCAACCCGCGATGGGCCAAGATCGTCGGGGATTGGAACGTTCGGGGCGGGATTCGAACCATCGTCACCGCGGAGCACAAGAAGTCATGAATGCGAACTCGAATCTGATCACGTCGTTCTATGAGGCGTTCCAGCAACGCGATCACGTCGCGATGGTCGACTGCTACCACCCTTCCATCCACTTCTCAGACCCGGTGTTCACCGACCTCCACGGCGAAGAAGCCAAGGCGATGTGGCACATGTTGTGTGAACGCGGCACCGATCTCGATGTTGTGTTCCGTGACGTCGAAGCAGGCGACGAGACAGGACAGGCTCAGTGGGAGGCCCGGTACACCTTCTCGAAGGGATCACGACCCGTCCACAACGTCGTCGATGCATCGTTCGTCTTCCAGGACGGATTGATCATCCTTCACTCGGATGCATTCGACCTGTGGAGATGGACCCGCATGGCCATCGGACCGGCAGGCACCGCCCTGGGGTGGAGTGGTCCGTTCCAGAACAAGGTCCGAGCGACAGCGATGGGTGGCCTGCGAAAGTTCATGACAGGTCATCCCGAGTATGGGGACCTCTCCGAGTCCGGATAAGTGTGTTTGCGAACCCGGACTAGTCGCCGGAATCGCCGATGACGCCCTGAGCAACTCTACGATGCTGAATC
>JBLWQS010000214.1:0-3470 GCA_048452705.1 Acidimicrobiia bacterium | reverse complement strand
GACGCCGGTAGAGCTCGGCGCCCCGAAGCAGCGTGCGCTTCTCGCCGTCCTCCTTCTCCACGCGAACGAAGTTGTTCCTGCCAATCGTCTTGTTGATCTGGTGTGGGGTGAGGATCCTCCTCGCACGGCACCTCATTCGGTGCAGATCTACGTTTCGGAGTTGCGCAAGGCGTTCGATGGCAACGGTGAGGTGATCGTCACTCGCCGCCCGGGCTACGCCCTTCAGATCGATACCGAGGCGATCGACGCTCACCGGTTCGAACGTCTGGTCGGCGAAGCGACTACTGCGATGGCCAATGGAGACCAAGCCTCGGCGAGTGCTGCTGCCGGGGCGGCGCTGCGATTGTGGGGCGGATCTCCGCTTGTCGATTTCGCATATGACGAGTTCGCTCAGCGTGAGATCGAGCGTCTGACAGAGCTTCACCATCGGGCCGTAGCAACACTCTGTGAATTGCATGTGTTCGAGGGACGTCCGCTTGAGGCGGTTCCAATGTTGCGCGACGCTGTGAGAGATGATCCGCTGAGGGAGGAACCAAGGCGAATCCTGATGATGGCGCTGTTCGCCGGCGGCAGGCAGGCTGAGGCGTTGCGGGAGTTCAGGGACTATCGGGACACGCTCGGTGAAGAGACGGGCCTCGATCCCTCGCCGGAGCTCCTGCGCCTCGAGGAGCAGATCCTGCTGCGCGATCCCTCGCTTGCTCCTGTCGTCGAATCGGACGTAGTGTCCTGGTCGATCGAGCGGAATCCATACAAAGGTCTCCAGGCGTTCGGTGAAGCCGATGCAGGAGACTTCTTTGGACGGGACGAACTCATCGCAAGGCTTCTCGTCGCCTCGACCTCCCCGCTGACAGCAGTGGTGGGCCCGAGCGGCTCCGGGAAGTCGAGCGCCGTGAAAGCGGGCCTCATCCCGATACTGCGCGAAGGGGCGCTCAGAGGGTCACACGAGTGGACCGTCGCCACGCTGATGCCGGGTCGGTATCCCTTCGCTGAGTTCGACGCGGCGATGGACCGACTCTCGGGAGCGGGGAACGGGAGGAGCGACCCAACTGACGATGCGTCGATCGCAAAGTCGATGCTCCGAGCGCTCCCGAGTGAGTCAGGGATCATGCTGCTCGTCATCGACCAGTTCGAAGAGTTGTTCACTCTCACCGACGAGACGACCCGGCGAGCATTCCTGAGAAACCTCATTGCCGCAGTCGAGGAGCCACGCCAACGGATCAGGATCTTGCTGACCGTGCGGGCTGATTTCTACGATCGCCCGCTGCTCTACCCGGAGTTCGCGGAGCTCTTCACCGAAAACGTTGTGAATGTCATTCCGTTGACACCTTCCGGCATCGAGGCTGCAGCGGTGGAACCCGCTCAGCAGGTAGGGGTGGTGTTCGCACCAGATCTCCTGGCCGAGCTCGTCTCCGATATGACAGACCAGCCGGGGGCGCTGCCACTCTTCCAATACACGCTCACCGAACTCTTCGATGAACGTGGCAACTCGGCGATGACGCTCGATGGATACCGCCGTATCGGCGGCCTCTCCGGTGCGCTCAGCAGACGGGCTGATGCCGTCTACTCATCACTCGATCCCGAGGAACAGGCAGTGACCCGAGACGTGTTCCTTCGGCTTGTGAAGCCAACCGACGATCGCTACACACGCCGTCCTGTGCCCGTTCTCGATCTTGAGCCCATCGGAGACTCCGTGCTTGTGTCGACGGTGCTCACGCGTTTCGGTACTGAGCGTCTCTTAACGTTCGACCGCGATTCTCAAACAGGTGCTGCAACCGTGGAAGTGTCCCACGAGGCGCTGCTGTCTGGATGGAACCGCCTCGCCGACTGGCTCGAAGAGGCGCGGCTCGACCTTGTGGAGCTCGACGGTCTCATGGCAGGAGCCGCGGAGTGGGAGACGGTCGGGCGCGATCCCGGCTACTTGCTCACTGGTGCGAGGCTGACTGACTATGAGGCATGGCAGGAGACGACGGCCCTCACGCTGCCACCTGATGCTGCCGCATACCTCGCCGAAAGCCTTGAACTCCGAACCACCGAGGTCGCCGCAGAGATCGAGCGCGTTGAACGCGAACACAAAGCAACTCGTCGGGCGCGCGTTCGCCTCTGGGGCATGCTCGCCGCCGTCGTCGCTCTTGTCGCCGTCATCACCTTTGTGATCCTGGCCGCAATCGCCAATCGACCCCCATTGGTGGTCTTCGGATATCAGGGAAACATCGGGGGCTGGGATCAACAGATGGCTGCAGGAGTAGAGAGAGCCTCACTCGATTTTGGAATAGAGGTCGATGTCGTCACTGGGTCGGATGCCGGCGCGGTTCTGGCGATGCAGGAGATGATGGAGCCGCCTCGAGATCTTGCACTCGTCGGCTGGGGATCTCTCCAGGCGGGGGAAAATGAGCAACTGGCTCTGGATCATCCCGACACCCGGTTCGTGCTACTCGACATCAGGCCTGATCAGGAGATGATCGATACGCACCCGAACACCTCGTTCTCGGTGTTCGCTGACCACCAGGGGGCGTTCCTCGCCGGAGTGATAGCGGCGCTGATGACCGAGACGGGCAAGGTTGGCTTCATCGGCGGCGTCAACATGCCGCTGATCTGGGATTTCGAGATCGGGTTCGTGCACGGGGCAAGGTTCGTGGATCCGGACATCGAGATCCTCGGAGAATACTTGACGACCCACCCCGACTACAGCGGATTCCAGAGCCCCAAGCTCGCCGAGTTGAGCGCCAGATCGATGTACGAGTCGGGCGTTGACGTGATCTTCCCAGCAGCGGGGGCATCCGCCGTTGGTGCCATATACACCGCGAATCAGGTCACAGAGGAGACAGGTATCCATCGTTGGGCGATTGGTGTGGACTACGACGTCTACCAGGACTGGACCAGCACCGAACCGATGCCCGGTACCGCTGAGCTACCGCCGTTCGTAGAACTCATACCCGCAGACCTTCTGCCACACATTCTCTCATCGATTCTGAAGCGAACCGATGTAGCGTTCTACGTCGCTCTTGAGGACTACGCGAACGGAATTTTCGAGTCGGGCAGACGCGTATTCGACGTGTCGAATGACGGCATTGGATACTCAACGACTGGTGGCTACATCGACCACATCGTCGATGAGGTCGACGCGATCAAGCTCCTCGTTGCTACAGGCAAGATTGTCGTTCCTACCTCGCAGGACATTGGTATCCCCGAATTCGCTTTGGCACCGTAGCTCGGTCAAGGGGTGGCCCAGCCATCGCGACGGGGTCCGCTTGACTCCGGAGTAGTTAGTGTCTGCGGGCTCGCCAGATTTCTTCTGCGGGCCAGCGTCGTGCCCACTCGGTGTTGACGAAGGTGTACGTCGTTTCCGCGCCCTCCGGTGGCCGCAGTTCGATGAGATCGAGGACCTCGAACCCATTGTCACGTAGCACCCGGATCCAGTCGCCGTGGCCGAGGTGGAACTCGACCCCATCGTCGTCCGGCCAATCGAAGCG
>JBLWQS010000213.1:0-3472 GCA_048452705.1 Acidimicrobiia bacterium | reverse complement strand
GTCCTGTTCCGCGCGACGGATGACGACCGTCGGGCCGAGACGATCGACATCGAATGCGTGCGTCGGGTGTCCGAACTCCATCATCGCGTAGTTGCTTGCGTCGACGACATTATTGATCGGTCTCACACCGGCCGCGGTCAGGCGCGTTCGAATCCGATGCGGCGACGGGCCGACCGTGATTCCTCGGACCTCGCGTCCCACGAACCGCGGACATGCTTCAGCGTCGACGATGGTCACAGACGTCGCCGCTTCTCCTCCCGGCAATCCAAGATCCGGTTGAGCGAGCGGGACCCTGTAGAAGGCCGCTAGCTCGCGGGCGAGTCCGTACACGGACATGCAGTCCGGACGGTTCGGGGTGATCGATACGTCGAAGACGATGTCATCCGCCGGCAGCAGCCCGACAAAGTCCTCTCCCACGCGATCGGCGGCATCGGGATAATCGGTGTCGAGCACCATGATCCCGGCGGCGTCCTCCCCCACTTCGAGCTCGGATTCGGAGCAGATCATCCCGTTTGAGACGATGCCCCGGATCTTGCGTTGTGTGATCTCGAAGTCACCCTGGAGCACGGCTCCCGGCTTTGCGACGGGAACGACCGCCCCGGCCTCGAAGTTCCAGGCCCCGCAGATGATGTCGAGAACCTCTTCCCCGACGTCCACCTTCGTGACACGAACCTTGTCGGCATTGGGATGGGCGCCGACCTCCAGAACTCTGCCGATCACGACGCCCTCGAAGCGGTGAGACGTGCGTTCCCAGCCTTCAACCTCGTGGCCAAGGCTCTCCAGGGCCGCAGCGATTGCTTCGGGGTCGCTCGTTGGCAGGTCGACGAATTCCTGCATCCAGTCGAGTGTGAACTTCATCGGTACTGCTCCAGGATGCGACGGTCGGGATCGAACAAGTGTCGGAGGTCGGTGATGCCATGACGGACCATGGCGAGGCGATCTGCGCCCATGCCGAATGCGAAGCCGGTCACCTCGTCCGGGTCGTACCCGACTGCTTCGAAGACCGCTGGGTGCACCATGCCGCAGCCGAGCAACTCCATCCATCGACCATTGGCATACACGTGCATCTCCGCCGACGGTTCGGTGAATGGGAAGTGGTGCGGTATGAACTTCGTCGTGATGTCGGGTCCGAGGAACTCCCGGGCGAAGTGGTCGAGCACACCCTTGAGATCCCCGAACGTGATGTCGGTATCGACGGCGAGTCCTTCGATCTGATGGAAGACCGGCGAGTGCGTGGCATCGACCGGATCACGCCTGAAGACCCGGCCGGGCACCAAGAGGTAGACCGGCGGTTCGTGCTGCTCCATGTATCGCGCCTGCATCGGGGACGTGTGCGTGCGCAGCAATATCTCCTCGGGAACGTCGCCGTAGTCGAGGTACAACGTGTCCGACTCGAGTCTCGTCGGATGGGCGACGGGGAAGTTCAGAGCGGTGAAGTTGTAGAACTCGGTCTCGACTTCCGGTCCGGTGGCCGCTGTGTATCCCATGGCGACGAAGATGTCGACGATCTCGTCCATCACCTGCTGGATCAGGTGTGTGGTGCCACGCAGGGGCACTCGACCCGGCAGCGTCACGTCGACTCGATCCGATTCGAGTGCTGATGACGCTTCGGCGGCTTCGAGAATGGCACGCCGTGCGTCGATCAATGCGTTGAGTTCGACGGCGACGTCGTTGATGGCACGACCGAGGTCGCGTCGCTGTTCGGCCGGCACGCTGCCGAGCGATCGGCGACCGGCCGCGATTGGAGACCGTTTGCCCGTGACCTCAGCGGCGAGGTCCTCCAAAGCTTCGACGTTGCCGGCCTGTTCGATGCGCGGCGGCGCCTCTGCTCTCAACTGTTCGAGTATTTCGTTTGTTTCCATGGGTTCCGAGAGGTTAGCGGTGGATTCCACGAGTCCTGCTCCTGTCCTTCAGTCACATCGAGTCGGACGCGAAAACGCCCGGCACTTCGTCCGGGCGATCGTTCTTGCGGTCTTGGCTAGCCGCGTCCGATCGCCCGGGCAGGAGAGCCCGCAAAAGCGAATCCGAAACGGTTGGCAGATGTCACGATCCTGAGCGTAGAGGAAATGAGGCGAAGTGCAAGACTCAGGACAACGGCTGAAGAGATCACCTGGGAGAAATCTCGCTGGTAACCAGTCCTACGGCGCGATAATCAAGCACCCAACCAGAGGAGCATCTCATGAAGAGCAAAGGCACCGCGACATGGAACGGCGATCTGTTCAACGGATCAGGAACAGCATCACTCGATTCCGGCGCCGCAGGCCCACTGCCCGTTAGCTGGGCGAGCCGCACCGAAGCCGCCAAGGGCAAGACCAGCCCCGAGGAGCTCATCGCAGCCGCACACGCAGCTTGCTACTCGATGGCGTTCAGCAACATCCTTGCCGAAGCCGGTCACGTTGCGACGCAGCTCGACACGACGGGCGTGGCGACGTTCGCCAAGACCGACGCAGGGATGCGCATCACGACGATGGCCCTGTCCGTCGTCGGGCAGATCCCCGGTATCGATGCTGAGACGTTCGCGAAGCTCGCGGCAGAGGCCAAGGACGGTTGTCCCGTCAGCAACGCTTTGGTCGGCAACGTCGAGATCACGATTGAGGCGACCCTCGCGTAACCGCGGGATAGACCGCGAGTACACCGCAACGATTGGTCGCGCGCTTCACGCAGATGACGAAGTCACGGAGCCACGCAGTAGTACGTATGGCGTAGGTACGTACTACTGCGTGGTTTGTTTTCGGTTCTAGCCGACCCCGCTCATCTCCCCAGCGCCCTTATGGATTCTGGTACTCCGCCTTCGGCCCCAGGTAATACCACCAGTTCAACACCAAGCAGATCACGTAGAACGCAGCGAAGGCGTACAACGCGTACTCGGGGGTTGCGTTCTTGATCTGCGCACCGAACTCCGACGGCACGACGAATGCGCCGTATGCGGCGACCGCAGACGTCCAGCCGAGGACCGGGCCCGCCTGCTCCTGATCGAACACGATCGCGATCGTGCGGAACGTAGAACCGTTGCCGACGCCGGTGGCCGCGAACAGGACGAGGAACAGCAGGAAGAACGGTAGGAAGTAGTCCTCCGGCGTCGCTGATTGGTACGCCTGCTTCATGAAGTAGGCGACACCGAGTGCGCTGACGATCATCGAGACCGCCACCCACTGGGTCACCTTCGCTCCACCTACTTTGTCGGCAACCCAGCCGCCCACCGGGCGGATGAACGCGCCGATGAACGGACCCATCCAGGCGAATGTCAACGCCGATGGTCCGTTCGGGTTGACCAGATCGTGAGTCATCACACCGTCGACCATGACATGTTGGAAGCCGAAGATCACCTTGATCGCAAGTGCGAAGCCGGCGGCGTAGCCGATGAAGCTGCCAAAGGTCATCGTGTAGATGACGCTCATGATCCACGTGTGTTTGTTGTTGAAGACCTTGAACTGGCGTTCGAGGTTCGGCTTGATGTCACCACGCAGCAGCT
>JBLWQS010000212.1:0-3512 GCA_048452705.1 Acidimicrobiia bacterium | reverse complement strand
AGGGAGGCGCTCTCCCAATTGAGCTATAGCCCCATAAATTTAGCGGAACATAGACTCACAGTGGGCCTGCGTGGACTCGAACCAGGGACCTCATCCTTATCAGGGATGCGCTCTAACCAGGCTGAGCTATGGGCCCGCGGACCGAGAACGATAGCAAACAGGGAGTCGTAGAGGCCAGGCCGGGAATAGCCTGACCGTAGAAAGCGATCTCTGGACATCATGACCGAGACACATCTCGTCGGCATCTCCGGCAGCCTTCGCGCTGCCTCCTACAACACGGCGCTGCTCCGCGCCGCATTCGAGAACCTTCCCGATGGGGTCACGGCGAGCCTTGCCCCACTCAAGGGCATCCCCCTGTTCGATCAGGACGAGGTGAAGGAGCACGGGACGCCCGCCTCAGTGAACGACCTCCGGTTGGCGGTTGCCGCAGCAGACGGGATCGTCTTCGCCACGCCGGAGTACAACTGGTCCGTCACGGGAGCGATGAAGAACGCGATCGACTGGCTCTCCGGCGGACCGGATTCACCACTCGACTTCAAGCCGGCAGCGATTGTCGGCGTTGGAGGTGGATCGGGGACCGCCCGGTCACAAGAACACCTCCGGGACATTCTGGGACACAACAGCCTCTGCATCCTGGCGGAGCCCCAGGTCATGGTCAGCGGTCTCGGCGAGCGATTCGATGGGCTCGAACTTGCCGACGAAGAAGTGGAGAGCGAACTCGAGAAGATGGTGAGCGGTCTCCTCCGACTCGTTGAACGGTCTCGCTCAAGAGACCGTGTCGAAGTACACGGGTCGGTGCTCATCGTGGGAGCGGTCGATCACTATGTGGGCACGGCGGTAAGAAGTCTTGTTGAGATGGGCTATCGAACGCTGCAGGCGTCCTCAACGATCGACGCTGAACGGATCCTCACGAAGAGAGCGGTGGCAGCGATCGTGTTGGATCCCGCGATCGAGACCACCGATCGGGCTCGTATCGATACCGCCGCTGGTGGCCTTCCGGTCGTCATCGCGACTGATCCTTCGATGGCTGGAGCGGCGGTCGACGACACCCTTCGCTACGGCACCGACCCCGAGTAGCCTCGATTCCCACGAAGCCGCTGGGAGGCACAATGCGCGACTGGGTCATGCTATTTCACGTCCTATCCGTCATCGTTTGGATGGGTGGATCGATCTATGTTGAGGCGTTAATGGCGGCCGCCGGTCGCGGAGGCGACGAGGGGGCGTTGGTGACGGTGTTCCGAAGGGTCGGGACGACGAACCGACGGCTCTTCAACCTCGCTGGTGTCTCGACCATCGTGTTCGGCTTCTGGCTCGTGGCCATCACGTCCTATGTCGAATTCGAGATGATCTGGATCACCGTGGGGATACTCCTCTCGACGATCGCCGTCGTCATCGACTTGTTCTACGCCACTCCCCGTACCGACCGCGTGGAGCGGATGATCGACGACCCCGACGAATCGGCTGATGCGATCAATGCCGTCATCAAGCAGGTCATCAACGCCGGGCATGCCAGGGTTGGATTGCTCTTCGTTGCGTTCATCTTCATGATCTTCAAGTTCTGACACGTTCGGCATGGCCGGTCCGCCGGTACACTTCCGATCACGCGGGGACGTAGCTCAGTTGGGAGAGCACCTGGTTTGCAACCAGGGGGTCGTCGGTTCGAGTCCGATCGTCTCCACGCCCGTCACCCTGGGAGGGTTCTGTGGAAACAGCAGTGATCGTTGACGCCGTCCGAACACCGATGGGGAGACGGAACGGAGCTCTCGCCGAATGGCATCCGGTCGACCTCGCAGCCGAGACGCTGACCGCTCTCGCTGAGCGCAACAGCCTCGATCCCGTCCTCGTCGATGACGTGATCATGGGCTGTGTCTCCCAGGTCGGGGAGCAGACGTTCAATATCGGACGCAATGCCCTGCTTGGTGCGGGATGGCCCGAGACGGTGCCGGGCGTCACCATCGACCGGCAGTGCGGATCCAGTCAACAAGCCGCCCACTTCGCGGCGCAAGGTGTCATGGCCGGTGTCTACGACGTGGTGGTGGCCGCCGGTGTCGAGTCGATGAGTCGAGTTCCGATGGGGATCTCGTTCTCGCAAGGCCCCGGGAAGCCCTTCGGCCCGAAGATGTCGACCCGCTACGACCACCGTCTCGTTCCCCAGGGGATCTCTGCGGAGATGATCGCCGAGCGGTGGTCGCTATCCCGGGAGGATCTCGACCAGATCGCCTACGACTCACAGATGAGAGCCCACCGGGCCACCGAAGAAGGCCGATTCGAGTCGCAGATCATCCCCCTCGAAGTCAAAGGGCTCGACGAACTGGTGGTTCTGGACGGCGGAATCCGTCCGTCGACGACCGTCGAGATACTCGGTGGTTTGAAACCAGCCTTCAAGGACGACGGTGTTGTTACGGCGGGGAACTCGTCGCAGATCACCGATGGTGCCGCAGCGGTCCTCATCATGAGCGAGACCAAAGCCAGGGATCTCGGCCTGCGACCGCGAGCGACGTTCAAGGGGTTCTCCGTTGTCGGAACTGATCCCGTGACGATGCTCACTGGTCCGATTCCCGCCACAGAGAAAGTACTGGCCAAGGCCGGGCTCTCGATCGGCGACATCGGCCTATTCGAGATCAACGAGGCCTTCGCATCCGTCGTAGGGGCATGGCTGCATGACACCGGAGCCGACTGGGATCGGGTGAACGTCAACGGTGGTGCGATCGCTCTCGGCCACCCCCTCGGAGCATCCGGGGCACGTCTGATGACGACCCTTCTTCATGAGATGGAACGCTCCGGGACCCGGTATGGGCTTCAGGCGATGTGCGAGGGCGGGGGCACCGCCAACGGAACGATCCTCGAACTCGCCGACTGACGGTCCGGGAGCGAAACGGGTACTCGGAGAGTCAGCAGCGTCTTCTCCCCAGGCTGTGGAACAATCCGTGGATAACTACATCGATGTAGTTTGTGGATTCTGGGACACGCGAACGGAGGCGTTGGCAACCCCGCCGCAGTACTGAGTACCGACTACGGACTACGGACTACCGATAATTCAGGGTCATAGCGAAGCCGACGCCGATCATCGCCAGGCCACCGAGTAGGTAGAGATTCGACGTCCCTCCCGGGAGGACCCCCATGTAGTTGATCAGGATCACAACGATCCCGACCGCCATGAGTCCGAACATCGTGGCGACGTACCAGGTCGGCGATGCGCCTTTGTCCTCTACCTGACTGACGACAGGGTTCTTCGGTGGGGTTGGTCGCTTGTTGGCCTTCTTGCGGCCTTTCGAAACTGGCATGGGGAGAAGCGTAGCCACCCGCAGCTCTCATCCCAACGAGAGATCTGTCACCGTTGTGTGGTCTCATCGGTACGCTGAGTCATCATGGACGATCCGGCGACGACATCCGTAGAGGAACCGGCCTCCCGTTCGGTGGGGGTCCTGACCCGCGTTGTTCGCATCGTCGGGTGGACGAGCATCGTCATCGGCGCCCTCATCCTCGGGTTCGTCGTCCAACAACTCTTCGTC
>JBLWQS010000211.1:0-3529 GCA_048452705.1 Acidimicrobiia bacterium | reverse complement strand
GAGGTTGCCGATGAACGCACCGGCGACGGCGCCCCAGACGAATCCCTCCGGATCGGCCGTACCGGTCACCCAAGCGAAGATGACGCCGCCGGCGATGATGGCGACGTTGTAGATGATCGGAGCGAGGGTCGGGATCGTGAAGACCCCCTTGGCATACTGCACCGAGGCGAACATGGCCCCCACGACGAACGCGAACTGCGCCGGCATGACGATCCTCGTCAACCGGACCGTGTTCGAGATCTGGTCCGCGGTGAAGTCTGGATAGATCGTCGTGATGATCCAGGGGGCGGCGAACCAGGCTCCGATGATCAAGACCGTGATGCCGATGGCTAGCCACCGCACGATCGACGAGAAACCCCGCCAACCCTCGGCCTCATCGTCATCGGCGAGGTACTTCGAGAAGATGGGGATGAACGTGATCGTCAGGAACCCACCGGCGAGGAGATAGTTGGCGTAGTCGGGGATGCGGAATGCCGCGACGTACTGGTCGGTGACGCCGTCGGCGCCGAGCATGCCGGCGAAGATGATCTCGCGCAGCACCCCCAGGACCCGGGAGATCAGGATGCCTCCGGAGACGATCAGGGCAGCGATGCCCATTCTGCCTGGCTTCAGGCGGTCCGTGACTCGGCTCATGACACTCCGAGCGTAGAGCCTCGGAGCCTCAGAATGTGGTTACTCACGCAAGATCGCGCCTGCGCAGGACGAGCGTGGTCGCCGCGATAGAGAGAGCGGTGATGATGACGGTTGTCGACAGCGTAGATCCGAGGCCAGATAGGTTGGCGATCCCGATGTCCGTCAACTGTGCCGCCACAGAATCCGGAACGAGACCGGAGAACGCCGACATCCCAACTCGCCACGGTGAGAGAGAAGACAGACCACTCAGAGCGCTGACGACACCGTTCTCGAAGATGAAGACGAAGGCCAGGCCGACGAGGACCGCTCGATCCGTGAAGAATCCGAGTGGAACGAACAGCGAGGCGTAGACGATGCTCGCCACGATCCCGCCCACGACGAGGGGGACCACCACGTCCCACGAACCGGTCTCGACGCCGTACACGATCCCGAGCGCTGCGCCGCCGAGCGCATTCAGACCCGAGGCGACGAGCACGGCTCCAAGGAGCTTCGAACCTGAGATGACCGACCGGGGAATCGGTCGGAGGACCAGGAATAACAGGGTTCCGTCGCGTCTCTCATCACCGAGAGCGGATGCCGAGATGATCAGCGCAACGATTGGGACGAGGAGCGGGAAGTACAGGCCGACGACCATGCCGAGGAACCGGTCGAGTGCCGCTTCGTCCACGAGTGCCTGGGCGGTGAGGAGAAACACGAGCGCTGGAGCCAGGGCTGCGAGGCCGAAGATGATCGCCCGGCGGAGTCCGAGGACTTGACGAACCGTGGCACCGGTGATGGCTCGCAGCGATCTCATCGCTTCCTCACCAGGTAGCGGAACACGCTCTCGAGCGAAGCGTCCTCAGGCTGGAACGTCGTGATCCTGGCGTCAACTTCGTGGGCCACGGCCGGTACGCGTCCGCCGAGAGCCGACAGGTCATCCGTCTCGACATGGAGCGTGCCGTCGTCGACCGATACGCCGTGCACCAACGACTCCTCGAGCAGCCTCGCTGCAAGCACGCGGCTCCGATCGGTCTCGATCCGGACCCGGTAGGGGATGTCGGACATTGCGCTGCGAATCGCCGTGACGTCACCGGCTGCGGCGAGACGGCCATCGACGATGGCGATCACACGGTCGGACATGCGCTCGATCTCGTCGAGGATGTGGGAGGAAACGACGACGGTTCGTCCGTCATCTCCGAGGCGGCGGAATAGATCGATGAGGTGGAGACGCTGGACCGGATCGGTTCCGTTCAACGGCTCGTCGAGCAGCAGTATCTGCGGATCACCGACAAGGGCCGCAGCGACCTTCGCCCTCTGGCGCATGCCCTTCGAGAAGCCCGCGAGTTTTCTGTCCGCGGCATCGTCGAGATCGACCGTGTCGATGGCACGATTCGCGGCCGCTTCCGCATCCGAGACTCCGGAGAGAGTGGCGGCGTATCGGACGTATTCGCGGGCCGTCATCGTTGGGTACACCGAGGCTTCTTCCGGGACAAGGCCGACGTTGGCATACACCGACGGGGAAGTCCTGGGCCACACTCCGAGGACCCGGATGGCGCCCTGGGATGGACGGATCAGCCCGGTGAGCATGCGGAGCATTGTCGTCTTGCCGGCACCGTTGGGTCCGAGAAGGCCGGTGACACCCGGACCGAACGAACAGGTCACGTTCGAGACGGCGACCTTCTGGCCGAACCACTTCGAGACGTCATCGACCTCGATGGTGGGTGACTCGACGAGGGCGGGATTCGAGGTCACATGAGCCTCCGGTACCGCCACACGACGAACGCCGACGAGACGCCTGCGACCAGCAGGATCACGGCGAGCGAGATCCACGGATCGAACCCGTTGTTCGCGACGATGAGATCGCTCGATCCGACCCGGCCGAAGATCCAGTCGCTGACGTGCGCGGGATGCTCGCCGATCCCCAGCAGCGCCGCGTAGCGATGACCGGGCACACCGGTCGCTTCAACGAGTGCTGCCGCGAGTGCTGTACCGATGAGGACGATTCCGAAGAAGATGCCGGTAGCGGCAGCCTTGCGGGAGGCGATGGTTGAGACCAGTAGACCAACCGGGGCATAGGCGAGCGCGTACACCGCTGCGGCGGCGAGGATCTTCGGGATCTCCTCCGCATTCGTCCCGAGGGCCTTGAAGAAGCCGTCCGACGACAGAGCGGCAAAGCCGACATACATGAGCGCCTGCGGAATCAGCACGAATCCGGCGATGACGGTGATAAGCGAGGCTGCTCTTGCTCCGACGTAGTCGTCGGGCCGGAGTGGCCGGGACGAGTACACCGCCAGCACACCTTCCCGGCGATCGGGGATCAGGAGTTCCGGAGCACCGAGCGCTACGAACAGGAGAACGACGCTGGCTGTGATTCCGAAGTACTCCGCGTGACTTCCGAAAGGAGATTCCGCCTCCGGAGCGAACGTCGACATGAGGAAGGCGAATCCAACGAAGACCACTGCAGGGAGGATCGCGAAGACGACGAGGAGCCATGGGAAGATCTTCTTACGTGCCCGTCGATGGATGCCGAAGACGCGGTACAGACCATCGCGATACATCGTCGTGATCGCACCGCGCCGGCCGCGGCGCTCGCCCTCGTGAGGTGTGTAGCCGAGATCGAAAACGACGCCGCGTTCGGTCATGTTCCGCTCCCCTCCAAGAACACGTCCTCAAGGGTCGTCGCTTTCGGACCCAGGGACCGCATGCCGTTCCCGGTTGAGACAAGAGCATCTCTGACGAGTCGGAAGGGATCGTCGTCCGAGGACGACACGAGCAGACGCGTACCGGTGGTCTCGACGATCGCGCCCGCCGTCGTCAAGTGTTCAACAACGGCCGAGACGTCCCCGAGCACGTCGACCGATACGATGTCAGCGTCCACAAGGTGTGAAAGGGGCCCCGATCGCAGTACCCGACCGCC
>JBLWQS010000210.1:0-3536 GCA_048452705.1 Acidimicrobiia bacterium | reverse complement strand
CAGAACCGGCGGTGATCCCTCGGACGAAGAACCGCTGCAGGGTGAAGAACATCACCATCGGAACGACCGTGATGATGAACGCGCCGGCGGTCAGCAAGTTCTCGCGCAAGCCGAACTCGCCGGCGAGCGATGCAATCACCACCGTCGCCGGCAGTGCCTCCCGGTTGCCGCCGATCATCGTCAGAGCGATCAGGTAGTCGTTCCAGGTCCAGAGGAACTGGAAGATGGTGAACGCTGCAAGGACCGGGACGGAGAGCGGAATCACGAGGCGCCAGAAGATGGTGAAGTGGTCTGCACCATCGATGCGTGCCGACTCGAAGACGTCGCCGGGGAGTCCAGCGATGTAGTTGTAGAGCAAGAAGATCGCGAACGGTAACGCGAAGCCGGTGTGGGTCAGCCAGACGGCAGGGATCGTCCCTGCGAGATCCAGGTCGGGGAAGACCGTGATCGTCTTCTCTATCAGCGGAAGTGTGAGATGGGCGCCGCCGGCGTACATCTGGAGCAGCGGAATCAGCGCAACCTGTGACGGAACGGCGAGCAATGCCACCACGGCAATGAACAACCAGTTCCGGCCCTTGAAGTCGATCCATGCGAAGGCATAGGCCGCGAATGCAGCGATGGCGATCGGAATGATCGTTGCCACCACAGCGATCGCCATCGAGTTCAGAAGCCCGTTCGCCACGCCACCGGTTGCTTCGGAGCCGAGTACGTCCGAGTAGTTCTGCAAGCTGAGACCACCGTAACCGTTCGCAGAGTCTTGCCAGAACAACCACCAGCCAGAGCCCCGCTGGGCATCGGACGTACGGAACGAATTAATGAACAACCCGAGGGTCGGAATCGTCCAGACGACAACGAAGAACCACAGAATCCAGCTCGGAATGCCACCGAGGAACCCTCGCAGCCGACCGCCGAGTGCCTCCGGATTCGGACCAACTGCAGTGCGCACCTTCGTCGGTTTCGTATCGGTGGTGGTCATCAGTTGGCCGCCCTCTGTCGTTGGATGCGTCGTATGTTCATCCACATGATCGGGAGCACACCGAGGAAGAGCACAATGGCGAGCGCCGAGCCCATACCGAAGTCGAGTTCAGTGAAAGCTCGCTGCCACATCTCATTTGCCAGCACCTGCGTATCGAAGTTGCCGTTCGTCATGACCTTTGGCACGTCGAATACCTTGAGCACGGTGACGATCATCGTGGTGACCACAACACCGATCGTCGGAGCGATCTGCGGGATCGTGAGCCTCCAGAAGACCTGGGATTCGGTCGCTCCGTCAATGTGAGCCGCCTCGATGAGTTCACTCGGCACCCCCTTGATGGCAGCCGAGAGAATGACCATCGCGAAACCGGTCTGGATCCAGATGAATACGACCATCAGCCAGAAGTTGTTGAACGGCGACTCCGTGAGAAACAGAATTGGCTGGGCGATGATGTTACCGGTCGCTTCGACCACCTGGAAGCCGCCGAGTCCGGGACCAAGGAATCGGTACATCAGCCAGACGATCGGCAGAGCGACGACGAAAGCGCCGGCTGAGACGGCGGGCATTCGGGCCACGCGACCGCGCCAGATGATGTAGATCAGCCCCACCAAGATCAGAGCGAGAATCGCAACGATGATCGCCGTGGCTGTCGAGGAATTGCTCCACTCGCCGATCTTGATCCAGACGAAGTTGAGGACGCCGGTCTGGGTCTTCTGCGGCGGGCGGGCGATGTACATGAAACGCCAGATGATCGACGCTCCGACGAACGAGATAGCCATCGGCATGAAGATCAAGGACTTGGCGATGTTCTCACCCTTGCTCCGATCCGCCAGCACGGCGATGGCAAGACCCATGCCGGCGGCGAAGATCACAACGGCGAAGATCCACCAGAGGTTGTTCGAGATCGTGCCGCGAATTACGGAGAACAGAGCGAATCCAACGAGGATGACTCCGGCGGCGAACGCGGAAAGCGAGCCGCCGTTGATACCAACCGTTTGGCCCATGCGCTTCCCCGAGACCCGGGCAACGGCAAACGCGACAACCAGCACAATGATACCGACCCACAGCAACTTGCTCGTGAAGAAGTCCGTCCAACTGCTGAGGTCGAGGATCGTGGGGTCGGTGAAGATCTCGCCGTAGTTCGTAAGACCCGTCCACGTGAGTTTGGTCGGTGATCCCGTGAGCAGCGACAGCCAGATCGTGCGGAGGAGTGGGATCACCAGCGTCATGCCAACGAAAGCAAGCGCCGGTGCGAGGAAGATGTACTTTCGTGATCCGAAAGAAACGTCAACCTTCATGACCTGATCGGGCAGCGGGAACGTCCCGACCCACGCGCCGATGCCGGCTGCAAAGATCACCGCGGCGATGACGGCCCACGCACGCGTTCCGGAACCAAGGGTCGGGAACAGCCAGGCGCCGAAAAGCCAACCGATCGAACCCCAGAGCAGCAGGGGTCGAGCAAGCACCGCTCGTCGCCCGCGTCCCACCCAGAGCAACGCCCCGATCCCCAGACCAACCGCCACCGCGACAAGGAGCGCCAGGAGTTCGACAGCTGGCAAGTACTCCGGCTTGATGAAGATGCCGACGAGTCCGCCGAGGATCACGCCACCGGTTGCGCCGATCGCCAGATGGAAGGATTGAACCGCCGTCATCGAGAGCGCAAATCCAGCAGCGGCGCCCACGACCACCGCAACCGCCGTAACAGTCACCGGCTGGTCGATGAGGCGGTTGCCCCACATCAGGCCAAATATGGCAAGCGCCGAGAGGCCTCCGATCAGTGCGCTGAAGATCGACCAGCTGCGCGGAGCAAGGTCGAAGAGTTTGTTGGCACCGATGAAAACGATGGCGCTGATCCCAACAGCAGCAATGATGCCAAGAACGGTTGTTGTGATGCGACTCGCGGCGCTAGCGGCGAAGAGAACATCTCCAATTCCGACGATCATCGATCCCATGGATCTCCTCGTCCTCTCGGTCTCGGATGAACCCTAGCAAAAAGAGAGGACCGGCACCCAAACGGTACCGGTCCTCTCAATCAGACTATGTCTGAGCTTCAGGGCTTACGGCCAGGAAGCATCGATCGCGGTAACTGCATCATCAACAGACTTGTCGCCGTTGACGGCGCTGGTGCCTTCGGTCCAGAACGAACCCGCACCAACCGCAGCCGGCATGAGGTCCGATCCGTCGAAACGCAGTACCTCGGCGTTGAGCATGATGCCGATCATCGTCTGCTCGAGCGGCAGGAACACGGAGAGGTCCATGTTCAGGTTCGCTGAGAGGTAGCCACTCAGCTGGCCGCCCTTGCGCGTCTGCTGCGCGACCTGACGATTCTGTGAGTACTCAGCCGTCGCGTAGTAGTCCATGACCGCCCACACCTCGGGGCGATCGTCGAACGCCGCAGCGAGCGTACCGCCACCAAGGACTGGCTTCTCACCCGTTGTCCCACTCGGGAAGTAGAACACGTCGACTCCGCCGGGTCCCGTCGGAGTACCTTCCGGCAGGAAGGCCGAGTAGAACGACGCCTGACGGTGCATCATGCAGTCGCCCTCAACGAGCGGTAGCC
>JBLWQS010000209.1:0-3561 GCA_048452705.1 Acidimicrobiia bacterium | reverse complement strand
GCCACGGTCACGCCTTCTTCGGGTGGGAACGGAACCACGCGACCGTGGCTTCGATCGCCTCGGCGAGCGGTGTGGCGCTTCCACCGAATGCGGTTTCGAAGCGACTGTCGTCGACGACGAACGGCTCTTCGAACTCGTAGAGCATCTCCTTGAGTTCGCGAACGTTGCCGTTGAAGAGACCCACCGCGCTCACCATGAACCTGGGCATCGCCTGGATGCCGGGCTCGGACCCCGCCGCTTCGTACACCATCTCGATGAACTGCCGGGTGGTGACCGCGGGCGCGTTGAGAAGGTGCCATGCCTTGCCATCGGCCTCATCGCGCTCGCCGAGAACGATGAGGTCTCTGGCGATGTCGGGAAGGTAGCTGTAGCTGTGGAGCTGGTCTGGATCCCCCATCACCTGGGCCTTCTTCCCGGCAAGAGCCGGGTAGAACACGCGCTCCCCCATGGCGCTGACGAGGCCGCGGGGCCCGAAGTAATCCGAGGCCCGCCCGACGGCGACACGCACCTTGCCGGTTTCATGTGCAGCCAGGAGATCCTTGGCCATCTGCGCCCTCACGGTTCCCTTTCGTGTCGTCGCCGCATGAGGGAGATCTTCGGTCAGTGGCTGGCCGTCCGTGGGTCCGTACATGTAGAGGTTGTCGACGACGACCAGTTTGGCTCCAGCCGAGGCGGCCCCTTCGACCACCGCGGCCTGTAGCGGCGGGAACATCTCAGGCCATCTCGTGTACGGCGGATTCAGGCTGAAGTAGACGACGTCAGCGCCGACCGTCGCCGCCGCGGCGAACTCCTTGCTACTTGCATCACCTCCAACGACCTCGACACCGTCGGGGACGTCGGCAGTGCCGCTCCGGTTGACCGCCCGAACCCGGTCCCCGCGAGCGTGGAGTTCTTCGACGAGGGCCATTCCGATGGCACCGGTTCCAAAGATGACGTGAAGATGATCGGTCGTTGTCATGTGTCCTCCCAGGATCTCAGCGTGACCAATGTCACTGCGTGGTGACACCATAAGTCACCATATGGTGACTTGTCAAGCGACCTGGATCGAATCTCCCTATCATCGTGACGTGGATCAACCTGACGCGTCGTACCCCGCAAGGGGTTGGATCGTGCCCCTGGCGGCCACCGTGATGATCGGATTCGGTGTCATCCTCTATGGATTCTCCGTGTACGCCACGGACGAGGCAGCAGGCGCCGACTTCTCCAAGACGGTCCTTTCCGTCGGCTACGGAGGCGCCGTGTTCGTCGGGGGTCTCCTCGCGTTCCCGGTCGGCCGCTTCGCCGACCGACACGGGGTGAGACTCATCGTGGGGTCCGGAGCGCTGCTCGGAGGCCTTGGTCTTATCGCCTTCTCGATCTCTGAACAGCCGTGGCAGGTCATCGCCGCTTGGTGGCTGCTCCTGGGTCCTGCGCAATCGATGATCTACTACGAGCCGGCCTACGTCGCCATCGACCAGTGGGCTTCACCGAGCGACCGTGCTCGCACACTGGCAACGATCACCCTCATCGGAGGGCTCGCGGGCATCGTCTTCATCCCGCTGATCGCATGGCTCGTCACGCTCATCGATTGGAGATCGGCGGTGTTGCTACTGGGATTTCTCCTGCTCATCGTGGGTGGAGCCACCTCCCTATTCGCGTTGCCCCGGAGCTCCTACAAGAGCAGCGAGAGAGCGGAATTGGATTCACACGACCCGGCCGTCGGGATTCTCAGGGATCAACGGTTCCTTCTCTACACGGTGGCGTTGATGCTCATCCTCCTCTCAACGCAGGGCATCATCGCCCATCGTGTGGCCCGCTTCGATGAGGCCGGATTCTCCTTGACGACCGTTGCACTGTGGGCAGGGGCTGCGTCGGCGATGAGCCTTCCCGGCCGATGGATCTCGCCCAGACTCGCCGAGAGATACGGGGCGACCCGGGTTCAGGCGATCATTGCGTTGATCGTGGCCGCCAGCGTCCTGCTCATGGTCAACGGCACGGCGTCGTGGCAGATGATCGGCCACTTCTCCCTGTTCGGCTTGGCATTCGGAGCGCTTCTGCCGCTCCGGGCGATGGTCATGGGAGATTGGTTCTCGGGGCCCACCTACGGGAGGATCATGGGCACCCAGTGGACGGCGGTTGTTCTCGTCGCTGCTGCGGGCCCTCTGCTCGTTGGCGTCATCAGAGATACGTCCGACAGCTACTCGGCGTCGTTCGCCGTGCTCACAGTGCTCTATCTGGCTGCGGCGGCAGTAATCGCAGCCAGTGGGCGGGCGGGGAGACGCTACGCCGACCGCGATTCAACAGGTGCTGTGGCAGGAAACGGGTTGGGCTGATCAATCCGCCATCAGGTGCTCGGCCCACGACTCGTAACCGAAGGTCGGATCCGAGACTCCGCGGAATGCTTCAAGACCCGCCGGGCTTCATCCATACGGGAACGTCGGACGTGTAACCGCGGCGCAAGAGCTCTCCCATGACCGCCGAGTTCCGCCGGATCGCTACTTCGTCGAATCGCGGTGCCGACCCGTTGTGCGGTCGTTGAGCATCTCCCGGCACGAACGTCCGATCGTACTCCCCGATCAGCTCCTCGTCCGTCAAGATAGGAGCGGGCAATTCCTGAACGCTGCGGGATCCCATAGACCCTCCGTTGCTCGGCGTACGCTCTGAATCGGCACAGACGCAGGCGAGCTTAAGCCGCTGTCCCCCGACTGTGCGGTATCTCACGCCTACCCGTGGCCCTCTCCCCGGGTTGCGTTCGGCAGCACACTCATCACCTTGCCTGGTCAGCGGAGTGTCACGTCACCGGACACCGTCTTGATCCGCATCGTGGCGTTGATCGACAGATCGCCGTCACCGGATGAAGGCGAGGTGAGATTCCTGAACTGTCCCAACCGAGTCTGAATGTCTGCCTCGATCGACATCCCCGACACGAGGCCGATGTCGAAATCACCCGACAACGCTACGCCCTCGAGCATGACACCGGAAAACTCACGGATCGAGACATCGCCGCTCGCAGTCTTGACGCTCACTGATCCTTGGGCCTCTCCGATCCTGACGTCACCCGAGGATGTGTTGATCGATCCGTCTCCGGCGATTTCATCGACTCGCACATCACCTGAGGCGGACGAGACTCGAATGCCGCCTGCGACGGAACCGATGGTGACGTCGCCGCTCGCAGCCTTGATCCTGCCCCGACCGCTCAGCGATGCCAGATGGACATCGCCGGAAGCCACGTCGATCTCGGCATCAGAGATCGGGACCGAGAACCTGAGGTCTCCGGACGCCGTCCTGGCAGCGACCGCCGTCAGCGCAGGAACGGTCACGTGAACGGACGCTCCGCGCCCGACCCAACGGCGCCCACCTTTGCGCGAACGAATAGTCACGACGTCCCCGGCTTGGACGATCTCGACGAGATCCCGCTCACGCTCCGGCCCGTCGACCTCCACCGTGATTGACCCGGCCGCCCCCTCCACAACACCAACATCGGCGGAGAACACGGCAACCACGATCTTCGGCCGGCCCCCAACCGCGAACTCACTCACGGTTCCACTCATGTCTCGATCCTCCCACTGTAACGTCGTCCTT
>JBLWQS010000208.1:0-3587 GCA_048452705.1 Acidimicrobiia bacterium | reverse complement strand
GCGACGCGTGAGGACATCGACGCCGCAATGGTGAACGGGACCGGCTACCCGATGGGGCCACTCACGCTGTCGGATCTCGTCGGCAACGACACCATGTTGGCGGTCGCTGAGTCCTTCATGGCCGAATACGAAGACCCGCGGTACGCGGCACCGCCGTTGTTGAAGCGGATGGTCGAGGCAGGTCTCCTCGGTCGAAAGTCCGGCAGCGGCTTCTACGACTACACATAGGACTCTGGCGTACAAAACCGACGCGTTTCGTGTCGTTTCCTACGCCAGACTCCTGGGTTGGCTACGCCTCGACGCGGCGAGCGCCGTTCGACTCGAGGACTCGTGCCAGTTGGTCCTTCTTGACCAGGCCGGACGTCCGGAAGCGTTGCGTGGGTCGACTCGCCTGCTGCTTCTTAGTGCCCTGCGCCTTCTTGCGCGCCTTCTTGGAGTTCTTCTGCGGTGGCCGGGCGATGACGACGGTGGTTGGCGTCGACCGGACCTTGTAGGTCTCTGCGGCTCCGGGGACACGACCGATGTCGGCCTTGACGACGTGGGCCGACTCGCCGTACTCGCGGGCGAGTTCGTTGACGATGCCGTCCATGACCTGGCACGGCGCACAACCGACCTGGAAGAAATTGATCAGCACAGGCCGCCCGGAAGCGACCATGGGCTTCAACTCTTCGAGACTGTTGATCTTGCGTGCTTTGGTCTTGCGTTTGAACATCGTTGTCCTCTCCGGTTCCCGCGGTGTAACCCGCGGAGTCTGGGAAGTATGCCCGCCGTCTGGCTCAACTGCTCAGCCAACGCGATTCCGATGCTGTCTCAAGAGACCAGAATGTCGAGAACGCGAAGCGGGAGTAGACAGTGGCAAAGATTCACGGCGGGCAAGCGATCGCCAGGGCACTCAAGGCCGAAGGCGTCGACACGGTGTTCGCACTGACCGGCGGTCATGTTCTTCCGACGATCGATGGCTGTGTCGCAGAAGGCATTCGTGTCATCGACGTACGCCACGAGCAGGCTGCCGCGCACGCCGCGGATGCGTACGCCCGACTCACGGGTCGCCTCGGCGTCGTTGTGGCCACGGCCGGTCCAGGCGTAACCGATACGATCACCGGCGTCGCCAATGCCTGGTTCGCCAACAGCCCCGTCCTGCTCATTGGAGGTCGCCATCTCACGACCGAGAATCTGAAGGGCGGGCTTCAGGAGATGGACCATCCCCGCATGTTCCAGTCGATCACGAAGTGGGCTGACACGGCATACGACGCCTCGAGACTCCCCGAGTACATCGCCACCGCAGCACGCTACGCGTTCTCGGGCCGGGGCGGCCCCGTGTTCCTCGATATCCCGTGGGACGTCCAGGCGGACATGGTCGAGGAGAACGCGATCGCATGGCCGTCGGGGTACCGGGCCGATCGGCCGGCGGGTCTTGACGATGAAACGCTTCGCGACGTTGTCCGCCTTCTCGACGGTGCCGAGCGACCGGTCATCTTCGCCGGCACCGGCTACCGCTGGAGTCGGTACCGCGATCCGAGCGATGCGCTCGGCGCTCTGGTCGAGAATCTGCAAGCTCCCGTCTTCTTGAACAGTCTCGCTCGAGGCTCCTTGCGATGGGATCATCCACTGCTTGGGAACCGTGCCCGATCGGATGCGTTGCGGGCGGCGGACGTGGTGGTCGCCCTCGGAGTCGACTGGGACTTCCGAACCGGATTCGGCAAGAAGGTGGGCCAAGAGGCTTCCGTGATCCAGATAGATGCCGAGCCGTCACGTGTGGGTTGGAACCGTGCGGCCGCCGTCGGTGTTGTCGCGGATCCGGGTGCCGTCGCAGCTCAACTCGCCGATCGTGTCGGAACCGTCGGGCACTCCGATTGGGTCGAGGAGATTGCCGCTCTTGAACGTGGGAAGCAGGCGATCGCAGACGAGGCGGCTGCGGCCGATGGCGGACCGGTTCCGCCCGAACGCTTCGGCCGAGAAGTCGCCGAGTTCTTTGGGGACGACTCGATCGTCGCCGCGGACGGAGGCGACATCGTCTCGACGACGGCCAAGTGGCTCCGCACAAGCCGTCCGGGCGGCCTCCTCGATCCCGGGCCGTTTGGATGTCTCGGCGTGGGAGCGCCCTTCGCACTCGCAGCCAAGGCGGTCGAACCAGATCGGCGAGTAGGCATCGTCTACGGGGACGGATCGTTCGGATTCAACGGCATGGAATTCGATTCTCTGATTCGCCACGACATGCCGGTGGTCGGTGTCGTCGGCAATGACGGGGCATGGAACAACATCAAGGCGATTCACCGCATGCTCTACCCGGACCGCATGGTCGGAACGGACCTCGGGATCGTCCGCTACGACTTGATGGTCGAGGGCCTCGGCGGCTACGGCGAGTTCGTCGAGGACGCTTCGGAGCTCCGGCCAGCCCTGGAGCGGGCGCAGGACAGCGGTGTCCCCGCCCTGGTGAACGTCCACATCGCGGAGCAATTCAGAATCAGCAGCGCCTACGGGGGATAGGGTCAGTATTCAGTACTGAGTATCGAGTATTGAGTACGAACCACTGCCTAGAGGAGGATCACGCTGATGGCGCCTGCTGCGATGCAGTAGACGCCGAATGGAGCGAGGCCCACTCGCCCGAGCACGCGGATTAGGAATGCGATCGCCCAGTAGCCGACGACCGCTGCGACGGCCATGCCGACGATCGTTGAAGCGGTGATACCGCCACCTTCCGAGATGGCCTTGGCGACCGACAGCAGACCGGCGCCGGCAATGACCGGAATCCCGAGGAGGAACGCGAACCGGGCCGCCTCGACCCGATCCATCCCACGAGCGAGACCGGCGGAGATCGTCATCCCGGATCGTGAGACACCGGGGATGAGCGCCAGGGACTGAGCGAGACCGATGATCACGGAATCCTTCGGAGACAGGTCTTCGGCCGTCCTGTCACCACGTCGGAGCAGCGTCGTTCCGAGCAAGACAACGCCGGTCATCATGAGCATGATCGCCACCGTCGTCGGTCGATCGATGAGCTCTTCGAGTTTGCTCTCGAACGCCAGACCGAAGACCACAGCCGGAATGGTGCCGATCGCGATGATCGTCATCATGCGGCGCCCCGTCCGGTCGAATCGAGCCATCCGTGCGAGGTCGCTGCGGTAGTAGAGGAGTACGGCGAAGAGCGTTCCCAGATGCAGCATCGCCACCGTCGTGAGGTCGGGGACGTCGCGTCCGAGAAGGGCGGGTATGAGGACGAGATGGCCGCTGGAAGAGATCGGGAGGAACTCGGTCAGCCCTTGGACCGCTCCCCAGAAGATGGCATCGAGCATGTCGAGACAGTAGTCCGTATCCCGTAATCCGTATCCCGTACGAGTAGACCACCCCTCCCGCCGACTACGGACTACGAATTGCGGATTGCGGACTACGGATTGCAGATTGCGGACTACGGACTACGGGTCCAACAGCACGATGAGGGTTCCATCTCTTGAGGCGATCGCTACGACGGCTGCGTAGGCAGGGGGGACGGCGACCAGGCCAGATTCGGAGAACGACAGGAGATCACCCCCGGCACCGGAGACGACGATGCCGTCGGTCTCGAACTCTGTCTCGATACCCACGAGCCG
>JBLWQS010000207.1:0-3629 GCA_048452705.1 Acidimicrobiia bacterium | reverse complement strand
TTTCATCATGTTCCAGCTCCAGGGTGGCGGGAACCGTGTCATGCAGTTCGGGAAATCCAAGGCCAAGCAGGTGACGAAAGACACACCGAAGGTCTCGTTCGACGACGTCGCCGGTGTGGACGAGGCGATCGAAGAACTCAATGAGATCAAGGAATTCCTCGAGACGCCCCAGAAGTTCCGAGCCATGGGGGCGAAGATTCCCAAAGGCGTCCTGCTCTACGGTCCTCCCGGAACCGGCAAGACACTCCTAGCGCGAGCCGTCGCCGGAGAGGCAAACGTTCCCTTCTTCGCGATCTCCGGATCGGAGTTCGTCGAGATGTTCGTCGGCGTCGGTGCAAGCCGGGTCCGCGACCTCTTCGAGCAGGCAAAGGCGATTGCCCCATCGATCGTATTTATCGACGAGATCGATGCCGTTGGACGGCACCGTGGCGCTGGTCTCGGTGGCGGGCACGACGAGCGGGAACAGACGCTGAACCAGCTCCTGGTCGAGCTCGACGGCTTCGACGTCAAAGCCGGTGTCATCGTGATGGCCTCTACCAACCGGCCCGACATCCTCGACCCCGCTCTGCTCCGCCCCGGGCGCTTTGACCGCCAGATCGTGGTCGATCGGCCCGACATCAAGGGCCGTGAGAATATCCTGAAGGTTCACTCCAAGGGGAAGCCGTTCGAAGACGAGATCGAAATGAACGCACTCGCCCGTCTGACACCGGGTTTCACGGGTGCTGATCTTGCGAACCTCGTCAACGAGGCGGCGATCCTTGCTGCTAGGAGAAGCAAGACGAAGATCGGGCAGCCGGAACTCGAGGAGGCGATCGAGCGAGTGATCGCCGGGCCCGAGCGCAAGAGTCGGATCATGTCGGAGGAGGAGAGGAACCTCACCGCCTACCACGAAGGTGGGCATGCTCTCGTCGGGTTCGCCCTTCCGAAGCTCGACCCGATCCACAAGGTCACGATCATTCCGCGCGGTCGTGCCGGCGGCTACACGATGGCGCTGCCGCTCGAGGACAAGCACTACGAGAAGAAGAGCGAACTCGTCGACCAACTGGCCTACGCCCTCGGCGGGCGCACCGCCGAGGAGGTCGTCTTTGGCGATCCTTCCACCGGCGCATCCAACGACATCGAGAAGGCAACAGCCATCGCACGCAAGATGGTCATGGAGTACGGGATGAGCGACCGGCTCGGCCCGCTCAAGTACGGGCAGCCTGACGGAGAGGTCTTCCTCGGCCGCGACTACACCAAGGCACAGGACCTCTCCAACGAAGTCGCAGCCGTCATCGACGATGAGATCCGCAAGCTCATCACCCAGGCTCATGAGGAAGCCATGCAGATCATCACAACGCACCGTGATGCTCTGGACCGCATCGCATCTGAGCTGATGGAGCATGAGACGCTCGACGCTGAGGGAGTCACCAGGGTGTTCCACGACGTTCCGAAGTGGGAGCACGCCGAGGCCGGCGCATTGCGTATCAAAGGTCCGGAGAACGCAGCGGGCAACGGGGGGAAAGCGGCCGCTCAAACGGAATCCCCGGCCACGCCCTAACCCATGCCGTTCGAGCCGATCACCTGGAAACTGCGGAGTCGATCCCTCACAACTGCCGATCACACACTGGTGATGGGCATCCTCAACGTCACACCCGATTCGTTCTCCGACGGCGGACGCTGGACCGATACGGGCGCGGCTATCAACAGGGGCCGAGAGCTCGCGGCGGCCGGAGCGGACGTCGTCGACGTCGGTGGTGAGTCGACGAGACCGGGAGCGGAACCGGTCGATACCGCGGAGGAGCTGGCACGCGTCGTCCCGGTGGTCGGAGCGCTCGCGGCCGAGGGCGTCGTCGTTTCCATCGATACGAGTAAGCCGTCGGTGGCCGGCGCTGCCATCGATGCAGGCGCCGAGATCGTCAACGACGTCACCGGTCTCTCGGACCCGGTCATGATCGAGACATGCGGGCGCACCGGTGTTGGTGTGGTGATCATGCACATGCTTGGGGATCCGCGCACGATGCAGAGCGACCCGACGTATGAAGACGTGGTCGCCGATGTTGCTCGATTCCTCAGGCACCGAACCGAGGAAGCGGTCGCAGCCGGCATCGATGCCTCGCGGATCGTGGTTGACCCCGGTATCGGGTTCGGCAAAACGATCCAACATAACCTTGCGCTGCTCGATGGCATCGAGAGGCTCAGCGGAGGGCGGCCCGTGCTCATCGGGGCATCGCGTAAAGCATTCCTCGGATCGATCCTGGAACGGGCGGGGAGATCGACATCAACAGAGGATCGCGATCACGCAACGGGGGCAACGACCGCGTTGGCGATCGAAAAGGGCGCTGCGATCGTGCGCGTGCACGACGTGGCGGCTGCCGTCGCCGTTGGGCGTACAGCCGACGCTATCGTGCGGGTTCGCTGATGGCCAAGAGAAAAGATATACCAGGGCTCGAACCGAGAGGCTTCCGGTGGGTGATCGCCGGTCGTCTCGCCGTGTCCGAACGGATCGGTGGATCCGGGTTCCAGCATCGGCGCGTCCGACGTGAGGAAGAGATCGCGTGGCTCAAGGACCAGGGCATCAACACCGTCCTCACACTCCTTCCTGCAGGTCAGAACAAGTCCGCATACGAGGAGGCCGAATTCAGAGTCGTCGTTCACACCGTCGATGGCGCGCCGGATGAGATCGACGACGTCGGTGCTGTGTTCGGCGCCATGGACGAGGCATTGAATGTTCCGGGCGCCTCGGTGCTCCTGCACCGGGACACGATCGACGAAACCGTTGCAGGGCTTCTGGCCGGATATCTCGTCCACTGTGACCTCGTGGCAGATCCCATCATCGCAACCTCGGTGATCCAGGAGATCCTTGGACGCCCCCTCGGCCCTGAGGGACGCGGACTCATCCCCACCCGGTGAGCCGCTGTGCCATCGCCGCTGGGTCCAACCTCGGTGATCGGCTTGGACACCTCACGGCGGCGATGGGTGGCCTCAGCGTCATCGGGCACGTCGCAGCTGTCTCGTCGGTCTACGAGACCGCCCCGGTCGGTGGGCCGAGACAGGATCCGTTCCTCAACGCCGTGGCGCTCATCGACACCGCTCGAACGCCGATCGGCCTGCTCCGCGAACTCCTGCTCATCGAGAGATCCCGAGGACGGGTTCGCCTTGAACGGTGGGGACCGAGGACGCTCGATCTTGATCTCATTCTCTTCGCTGACAGGGAGATCGATGAACCCGGCCTTACGGTGCCGCACCCCCAGATGGGCCACCGGCGATTCGTGCTCGAACCCCTCCTCGAGATCTGGCCCGACGCCGCAATGCCGGACGGCTCACCCGTAACAGCGGCCAGCGAATCCGTCTGGGTTCAGGAGCTGCAAGCTTCAAGCTTCAAGCTTCAAGTAGGAAGTAGAAAGTAGAAAGAGGCAGCCTCTACGGACCACTACGGACTACGGACTACGGACGACCGACTACCTTTCGGAGCCATATGCGTATCGCCCTTGTCGGGCCCGGACGAGCGGGCCAATCCATCGCTATCGCAGCGAACGGTGCCGGTCATGACGTGGTAGCCGTCGTTGCCCGGAATGCTGAACAGGCGAGCATCGTGGCTCGACGCTTCGATGCCGTGCCACTCGCCATCGGTGATCCGGTGCCACCCG
>JBLWQS010000206.1:0-3633 GCA_048452705.1 Acidimicrobiia bacterium | reverse complement strand
CACCGTACCTCTCGGAGATTACGGGTATGAGGAATGGCGTCGCCGCATACATGAGAGCGACTGCCGCGGTAGCGCCCACGAGGGCGCCGGAGGCATGCCGTCCTGCGGCATAGGCGATGCGAGTGGGACCCTGCACGGACGGATTGTTGCAGGTGGATGGTCGAGCAGCGAGGTTCCACTCCCATCCACCGCTGTTTTGCGGCACCTACGGCTTGGTCGGGAGGATTCAGGTAGCTACGGAGACGATACGATGGCCTCCGCAATCGACCGGAGAGGCGGATCAACATGGGTGTCGAGATCCACGACGGCATCCTCGTGCGCATCACGCGCGCCTTCGATCATCCGCCGGGGAAGCTCTTCGCTGCATTCACTGAACCCGCTCTCGCAGCACAGTGGATGTGGGCAGGCCTTGGATCGCGGCCGTACGCACAGATCGACCTGAGAGTCGGTGGACGCTACCGCATCGCGATAACCGCCGATCCGGAGGACGCGACATGGCCGGGCGATGAACGGGCGATGCGCGGCGTCTACCTCGAGATCGAACCGAGTCGTCGACTCGTTTACACGCTCCACTGGGATGCGGACGTCGGCTACAACCGTCCGTGCCTCGATTCGATCGATGAGGCAGTCATCGTGGAGTTTCGGGACATGGATCCCGGGTGTTCGGTCACGTTCACTCACATGGGTCTCCCCGGAGACGCCAGGTCGGCCGAAGCCCACGCACAGGGAGTCCAGGCAAGTTTCGACATCCTGACTGCGGTGCTGGACGAGCAGTCATGAGGGCTGCGCTCTACACGCGTTTCCAAGGGCCGATCAGCATCGAGGACCTTCCGGATCCGGTACCCGAAGCAGACGGTGCCGTGGTACGTGTTGAAGCCACGGGACTGTGCAGGAGCGACTGGCACGGCTGGATGGGCCACGACCCGGACATCGTTCTCCCCCATGTGCCGGGCCATGAGCTCGCCGGCACGATCGTCGCCGTCGGATCCGACGTGAATCGATGGCGGATCGGCGATCGGGTGACGGTCCCATTCGTGGCCGGGTGTGGTGAATGCGAGCAGTGTCATGCTGGCGATGAGCAGGTCTGCGAGCGACAGTTCCAGCCCGGGTTCACCGGTTGGGGTTCGTTCGCCGAGTCGGTCGCGCTCCGCTACGCGGACGGAAACCTTGTCGCCATCCCCGACGGGATCAGTGTTGTCACCGCCGCGACCCTGGGATGTCGATTCGCTACGGCGTTTCGCGCGGTCGTCGATCAGGGAAGGATCAGATCTGACGAGTGGGTCGCCGTACACGGGTGCGGTGGTGTCGGGCTGGCCGCGATCATGATCGCGAAGGCATACGGTGCACGGGTCGTGGCCGTCGATCCCGATCCAGGAGCGAGAGATTTCGCTGCTTTGCTCGGCGCCAGGACAATGGATCTTGATCCAGATGTAGCTGCGATGACTGGAGCGTTACAGGATGCGACGGAGGGCGGACCACACCTCTCGATCGACGCGATCGGTGACGCAGCGGTCGTCGGGACGTCGATCGGATCGCTACGCAGGAGAGGCCGCCACGTCCAGGTCGGGTTGCTGCCAGCGAACGAGACCCTGATCCCGATGGGGGCGGTCATTGGCCGTGAGTTGGAAGTGCTGGGGAGCCACGGCATGCAGGCGAGCCGGTACCCCGAGATGCTGGAGATGATTCTCGACGGTCGCCTCGAGCCCGGAAAACTTGTGACTCGCACGATCCCCTTGTCGGAGGTCACACGGGCGCTACCAGAGATGGGCTCGGTACGGAGGCCTGGAGTGACCGTGATCGACCGAATCGACGCCTGATGCGGAACTGGTAGGGTCGACGTATGACAGATCAACCATCATTCACGGTGTTGGCGAACCTGCTCGACGAAGTCGAGATCCCGGAGAATGGAACCCTCAGTCGAGTTGTGTTCAAGGGCGACGGGCTGCGGGTCGTTCTGTTCGCGTTCGACACGGGCGAGCAGTTGACCGACCATGCCGCCACGGTCCCGGCAGTCGTCCAGGTGATCAAGGGTCGCATGGAGATGACACTCGGCGATCAGACGATGGAGATCGACCCGAGCTCGTGGGTGCACATGGAGCCCCACCTCATCCACGCGCTTGTCGCTCTCGAGCCGAGCGTCGTGCTCCTCACCCTCCAGCACAACGGCTGAGCTCGATCAACGAGCGGAGCGCGAGGCCTCGTACTGTCGGACGAACTCGTCGGGCGGCATCGATCTGATCGATTCCGCGATCAGATCCATCGCGAGATCGTCAACACGTTTGAAGCGAAGACACGACCGGCCCATGTCCAGCTTCTTCCCCGTCTCGAGGTATTTCGTTTTGAACGCCTCTTCGCCTCCATGTACGAACGCAACGTTCGTCAAGTAGAGCGCGAGGTGGCGCTTCTGCGCCGCAAGGGCGACGAACATGAGGGGTTTGCCGTTGTAGGTGTCGGGATACGTCTCGAGGGGCACCTCGTACGTGATCATCCCCCACCGCATCGTCTCCACATAACCATCCGGTAGGTTGTCGAGGACGAGAGAGCGCACGGTCTCGACGTCTTCTCTCCGGTCCTCGGAGATCTCCGCGAGATATTCTTCCACGGTCGCTGCGTCGCTCGTCACCATGATCAGACCATACCGAAGGCATCGGTCTCGTGGGCACCCTCAGTGCGGAGACTCAAAGACCTTCCCCGACCACATCGCTCGGGCCGTTCTCACGGCAACAGTGACCCATGCAGCGAACAGAGCGACGATGACGCCGATGTAGAACCAATGAATGCTTTCGAACCCGCTGACCTTCCACGCAACGCCGGTTGCGACGCCAAGCGAGCCGAGTGGAAACGTATATGCCCACCAGGAGAGGGCATAGGGCAGATCCAGATGGCGAAGGTAGGCGATGACGATGATGACCGCCATCACGAACGACCATGCTGCGAAGCCCCAAGCAGCGAGAATGCCGAGGACGGAGACGGCTTCGATGGCATTGGCGTCGATGTCGAGCGGCGTGCCCGCTTCGAAGAGATGCATCATCTTGAAGAGGGCCACGGTGATGATGGCCATCGGAGCGATTGCGATGAACGACGTGGCAGCGAATTTGCTGACCGGGAGCGATTCCAGGACGTAGCGGTGGTAGACCAGCGAACCCACGAAGAGGAACAGGAAGAAGCCGATCCCAAAACTGGTGATCGAGAGGCCGAACGTCAGCTCGAATCGATCGCTGTACAACATGGCAAGCTCGAATCCCGCTACGGGGATGAGGAGCTTCGCTACCGGTGGGATGAACCATCCGAAGTTGGCGTGTGACAACTCGATGGCGTCGCTGCGGTAGATCTTCGGTAGGACGACGAACGCCGCCACGTAAATCCCGATAGACCCCACCACCCACATCCAGAACGCGATCTCCCGCGAGGTCTCGATTGAAAAGAACATGTCTGGATACTTGAGGAGGTCGAGGGCGATGATGATGATCGCGATCGGCATCGTTGGGAAGAAACTTGCAGCGATCGGGTGATGAAGATCGTGGCGGACAGCATCGGGGAACATGAAGAAGCGGAGCGTCCACGGGATCAGGATCGCGACGAACATCAGCACCGAGATGATGACGAACGCTGCAGCGATCGCCCGGACCCACG
>JBLWQS010000205.1:0-3655 GCA_048452705.1 Acidimicrobiia bacterium | reverse complement strand
TCCAAAGAAGACATCGAACAAGAACTCCGCAGCAAGCTCGGCATCAAGAAGATCATCTGGCTGCCCTGGGGCATCACCGACGACTGGGTCACCGACGGACACGTGGACGCGGTGTGCACCTTCGCACGCCCGGGCGTGGTGCTTGCCCAGACATGTGCCGACCCTTCCGACCCGGACTACGAGCGGATGGCCGCCAACCTCGACGTACTCGCCGATGCCACGGATGCAGCAGATCGACGGATCGACGTGATCGAACTCCCACCCATGCCAAGTGACGAATTGGATGGTGCCGCCGTCCCGACGATCTACGCCAATGTCTACCTCGCCAACGGTGGAGTCATCGTCCCCATCGGTGAATCTCCGTCCGATGAAGATGCGATCGCGATTCTGGCGGAAACCTTCCCCGATCGTGAGGTCGTCGGTGTCTCCGGGGCGCTGCTTTCCTACGCCGGCGGCGGCCCTCATTGCGCGACCATGCAGATCCCCGCACCACGGCGGAGTCGTGATCGTCTTCAACCCGGTGACGCGGAGCGGCGCGCCCTCCACTGAGCGGACCGGCGGCGCCGGCCACAGTCCCCACCGGACTGCCTCTCCGGAGCAAGCCTTGGTTCGAACCAGTGCGATCGCGCGAGCCTCGGATCCCGGTTTCGGATGGGCTCAATCTCGGTGGGCATCCCGATCGACACGGAACCTATCAGTTGCTAGGCTGGCGTCTAGCCACTCTCCACAAGGGGCCAAATGGCGTGAAGTGTTGTGCACATCTCTGGACCGGCGACACCGGGGCGATGGTGACATCGTGACGGACTTCCGCCTTGTCACGCGGATCGACGACCCTCTCCCCTCACCGGCGAGGCTGGAGCCGCCGAGCGGTCGTGATCCCCTCCGTCTGGGGGCCGTGCAGTGCGCGTGGAACCCCGACCCAGATGTTCACAAGGATACCCTCGCTACGGGGATCCGCCTTGCAGCGGCCGAGGGAGCGCAGGTCATCTGTCTTCAAGAGTTGACGCTGGCTCCGTACTTCGCCGTGACTCCCGACGATCGAGGCGCTGCCGATGCCTATGTAGAGGAGATCGGGGACGGCCCCACCACCGCGTTCGCCCGAGAGATGGCAGCCGAGACGGGCGCCGTCATTCACGCATCGCTGTATGAGCGCGACCCCGACGGTCTCGGCTTCAACACCGCGATCGCAGTCGATCCATCGGGCGCGAACCTTGCTCGCACACGGAAGGTCCACATCCCTGAGTTCGAGTTCTATCACGAGGATCGGTACTTCGCTCCCGGGGACACGGGATTCCCTGTTGTCGACCTAGCGGGTGCCAGATTTGGATTCCCAACCTGCTGGGACCAGTGGTTCCCCGAGCTTGCGAGGATCTACTCCCTCGAAGGCGCGGAGGTGATCGTGTACGCAACGGCCATCGGATCGGGGCCAGATCTTGGGGGCTTCGACACACAACCTCTGTGGAGGCAGATGATCGCGGCCAACGGCCTGGCGAACGCAACATTCATGGTGGCGGTGAATCGGATCGGAACTGAGCCGCCGCTCACCTTCTACGGATCCTCGTTCATCTCGGATCCCTACGGTCGCGTCATCGTCGAGGCACCGCGCGATGAGCCCGCCGTTCTCGTTGCGGATCTCGACATCGACCAGCGACGGGATTGGCTCACCTTTGGATTGCTCTCGACACGGCGCCCGGATCAATATGGGCGCCTCCTCGAACCCCTGGAAAGACCGACAACCAACATCACAACGGAGGAACAACAATGAGATTCAGGACACTGATCGTCCTGTTGGCGGTGATGGCAATGTTCGCCGCTGCGTGCAGCAGTGACGATGGCGGAGACTCCACCGAGACCACGGCTGCGGGTGGCGCAACCGAGACGACGAGCGCCGGCGGCGAAGAGGGCGACGACGAAGGGGGCGGCACACTTCGGGTTGCCCGCTTCGAGTCCTTCGACGGTTGGGTGCTCGACTCGGCGGCGGCCTACTCCAGCTACCAGACTCACCTCGCGGTCTTCGAACCCCTGTTGCGCTTCGGCGCCGACGGCGTGTCGCTCGAGCCTGGGCTTGCCAAGGAGTGGGACTACGACCCCGAGGCGTTGACGATGACGTTCACCCTGCAAGACGGCGCCAGCTTCAGCAACGGCGAGCCGGTGACCGCCGAGGATGTTGCCTTCTCCCTCGAGGTGTGGAGAGCTGGTCCGAACTTCGGCCTCTCCTGGGAGAGCATCGCCGCGGTCTCGGGTGAGGGGAATCAGGTCGTGATCGAGTTGGCCTTCCCGGACAACACGATCCTCCCCGTCATGGCGTCATCCGTATCGGGCATCATTCCCAAGGACTTCGCCGGAATGAGCGAGGACGATTTCTACAGCAATCCGATCGGGGCCGGAGCCTTCAAGGTCGAGGAATGGTCGCTGGGTGGCCGTACCGTGCTGAGTGCCAATGAGCACTACTACGCGCCGGATCGGCCGCACGTCGCCGAAGTGGTCATCGACACCGTCGCCGACGAGACCGAACGGCAAATCCTGTTCGAGGGCGGCGACGCCCACATCGTGGAGTACCTGTCGCCGACCGTGGCACCTCAGTACAGCCGGGAATCGGTCTACGTGTGCAGCATCCACTCCATCGAGCACATCGGCCTCAATGTGCTCAGGCCGCCGTTCGACGACCCGGCGGTCCGACAGGCCCTCGCCTATGCGATCGACTACCAAGCAATCAGCGACGGGCTGGGCGAATACTTCGATCTCCCGAGCGGGATCCTGGCTCCGAACATCTGGAATTGGGCGCCTCCGACCGAGGACCCCTACCGGCAGGATCTCGACATGGCGAAGGATCTGCTAGCGCAGTCGTCGGCTCCGGACGGTGCAACGGTTGAAATCATCTACGACGTCGGGAACGATCTCGACACCCTCGTGGTGCAGATCCTCCAGTCCAATCTGGCCGAGATCGGATTCGACGTCCAACTCATGTCGCTCGAGACGGGAGCCTTCCTGGACCGGGCGTTCAGCATCGACGCGGACATGACCATCTGGAACTACGGCGCTATCCAGCCCGACATGGGCGACCCGATGAACTGGATCATCGCCACCGGATGGCTCTTCTCCGGCTTTGAGGCAGATACGTTGTTCGACCAGTTCCTCGCTTATGCGGACGCTGCCACGCCGGAAGATCAGCAGGCGATCGTTGCCCAGATTCAAGACGATGCCATCGACAACGCCGCCGCAATCCCGCTAGCTGAGGGTTCCTATCTGCATGCGGTGAGTACCGACCTGACCGGGTTTGAGTCAGCGCCGTGGGGCCTGTACTACTGGGACACGATCTCACTCGACAGCTAACTCAATCGGGGTGGGCATCGGGTCTTCCCGGTGCTCACCCCCTGATGAATAAGGAGTAGTGTGGGAAGATTCGGCTTCATAGCGAAGCGTCTCCTTCAAGTGATCCCGATGCTGTTCGGGATCGTCCTCGTCGTGTTCCTGCTCCTGCAACTCACACCTGGCGACCCGGTGCGCCAGATCGTTGGGCTGCGAGCAACACAGGAGCAGCTCGACGAAGTACGCGAGGAGATGGGGCTGAGCGATCCACTACTAGTTCAGTACGGGCGCTACGTCGGACAGGTGGTCCGGGGAGACCTCGGGTATTCCTACAAGTCGAAACAGC
>JBLWQS010000204.1:0-3667 GCA_048452705.1 Acidimicrobiia bacterium | reverse complement strand
CGCTGCTCCCGCCGCACGCGGTCGCCACAAGGGTGAACGCGACGATCGCCGCGATCAGTGAGATCTTTCGTTTCATGTTGTCGCTTCTCCTGGTTGCGCGAAACCCCGGACGGCTGGTCCGGTTGGGTGAGAAGGTACGGCGGCTGGTTGAAGCGGATCAGGACGGAAGGTGAACCCAGCGTGAACTCTTGTGATGAGGGCGCTTGCGGCATGGGAATGGGCGCGTCGACGTCCCTATCATCGCGGCGTGCTCACCGGCATTCTGATCGTCTTCCTCGTCGTTACTCTTGTGATGCTTGTCATGGTCGTGGTCCGTTACCGGCAACTCGATCGAGACGTTGACCGCATCCTCGGAAGACTCGAGATCGAAGCGTCGTCGAAGGTGGCGTCGCGGGCGCTGTATCGCGGCGTTCGCGGCCTCGAGCGTCGGCTCGAAGAGGCCGAGGAAGCGACGAGTCGATTGCGTGCAGCAACGGAGCGGACGGACATCGGTGTGGTGATCGTGGACGAGCGCGGCGACATCACGTATGCGAATCCTGTTGCTCTGCGGGTTCTCGAAGGAAGCCTCGGGGACGCGGCGGCGGGCACGCGTCTCGTGGCATTGCTACAACGAGTGCAGACGATGGGGAGGGAAGAGGATCTCGAACTTGCCCTCTTCACCCCGGCTCGGAGGATCGTGCGTCTCAGGGCAGTTCCGTTCATCGGGTCGGATAACGCGTCAGGTGCAGTCGGTTACATCCAGGACCTCTCAGGCCAGCGCCGAGTCGAGGCGATGCGCAGCGACTTCCTGACGAACGCCGGTCACGAGATGAAGACGCCGATCGGTGCGCTCGCTGTTCTCGCTGAGACGATCGGCGATACCGAGGATCCGGAAACGCGTAGACGCCTCGCCGGGCGCCTTCAGTCCGAAGCGAATCGGATGGCTCGGGTGGTCGACGACATTCTCGCTCTCGCCGACATCGAGTCTCTTGAGACGCCTTTCGCTCCGCTCGATGTCGGATCGGTCGTTGGTGAGGCAGTCGAACGTGTCGCGGTGTCTGCCAAGGTAGCGGGGGTGCAGATTTGCACCGATGGGACCGATATCTACGCGGCGGTAGACGGGAATCGGGAACAGATCGTTTCTGCCGTCGCCAACCTGCTTGACAACGCTGTGAAGCACTCCGCCGTGGACGAAGGTGAGACCGTCACGGTGATGATCCAGCCGGATGTCGACGACGTTGCGATCACTGTGGAGGATCACGGAGTCGGGATTCCGCCCGATCATATCGGCAGGATCTTCGAGCGCTTCTATCGGGTTGACAGTGGGCGGGGTCGGGATTCGGGAGGCACCGGTCTGGGTCTCTCGATCGTGAAGAACGTTGCCGAGACACATGGAGGCTCCGTATCCGTTGAATCCACTCTTGGCGAAGGAAGTACGTTCACCATACGGTTGCCGATAGCGAGAGGATGATCCGATGCGTGTACTGATCGTCGAAGACGAGCCGTCCTACGTAGATGCTCTGACGGTCGCGCTGGAGCGAGAGGGATACGAGTCCGTTGCGGCGACCGACGGCCGGTCAGCGGTAACAGCATTCCTCTCCGATGCTCCCGACATCGTGCTGCTCGATCTCATGCTCCCTGAGATGTCCGGCCTCGATGTGCTTCGCCGCATACGGAAAGAGTCGAGCGTTCCGGTGATCGTTCTCTCTGCCAAGGATGCGGAGTCCGACATCGTGACTGCGCTCGAACTCGGTGCTGACGATTACCTGTCGAAGCCGTACTCCATTCGAGAATTGCTGGCTCGAGTGAGTGCAGCGCTCCGTCGTTCCTCAGGTGCGGCGGATCGGGCCGATCGCACCGATGGTGCACTCACCGTGGGTGTGGCCGTGCTCGATCCGGGTCGCTATCAGCTTCGTCTCGGGGAGGTTGTGTTCGATCTTCCTCGCAAGGAGTTCGAGGTTCTCGAGGCCCTCATGGTCGAACGGGGGAGGATCGTGCCGCGTGATCGTTTGCTCGACGAGATCTGGGGTATCACCTGGACGGATTCGAAGACGCTCGACCAGCACATCAGACGGCTGCGACGAAAGCTGGAACAAGTTGAGGGTTCTCCCAGTATCGAGACGGTCCGCGGCGTCGGGTACCGAATCGCGGAATAGCTTCAAGCCGGCTTGTGGCTCGCAGCTTGTGTCCGACCCCAATATCGCCACCAAAACGCAGCCAAGCCGATGACGAGGACTGCGAATCCCACGATGGCGCTGACGCGCACGTAGCCGTCGAGAAGGGCGGTCCAGGCGGCATCAGCTGCCGCCCGATTGACGTCGCTCTCGATCGTGGTGCCCGCGGTATTCACGGCTGCGCGGAGTACGGCGAGGCTGACGAGGATCGCGACGGCAGCCGTGAGACCGAACCACTGGACCGGTCGGAAACGGTCGCGATCGACGAAGACGGCGATCCCCAGCAGGACGAGGGCCACGATGGGAAACACCCACACTGCGGTGTGGAACACGCCGATGACCGAGCGCGGGGCCGCGAGGAGGTCGGTCTGGATCAGGACGATTTCGCCGAGGGATGCCTCCACGTCGGATAGGAGATCGACGCCGCTCTCTTCGAGACGTTCGACGACGAGTCCTGCGGCGCCCTCGAGTTCGATCCCGACGTGCCCGCTCTCAGTCGTGGCGACGTCACCTTCGAGGACTCCGATGAACACCGTGTGTGTCGCCCTGAGACTCGCGGTCCAGAGCTTCGCGAAGGCGTCCGATTCGACGAGCTGTTTCGTCGTGTCGAAGACGAATTCCTGTGTGAATTCGACGAACTTCGGTGTGAGGAACTCGAATTGGTCGGGAAGTGCGTCGGCCACGCGCTGCTCAATCGCCGTGCCCTGATCCAGTGCCCCGGCCGCGCGTGTGGCGATCGCGGTTGAAACGGCCGGATCTTTCGGCAAGGGAGCGAGGCTCTCGACGAAGTTGTCTGTGTCGAAAATCCGGTCGTGGAGCCAATAGGTGTCGACGGAGATCGACACGAGGATGCCCGCGATCACGGCAAGCGCGATGCCGATCAGAATCGGGACTCTCCCCTGCTCTTCAGAACGCTCTGGGGCGCTTTCGGTCACTGGAAGTTCCGCCGGTACCGCTACTCGACTTCGGCGAGCGCAGTGACGTAGGCCTCGAACTCGCGCGCCGTTCCGAGGGATCCGCTGTCGATGACGGAGCGGACGATTCCGTCCTCGTCGAGAACGAATGTCATCCGGTTCGCTCCACCGACGGCTTCGTTGAAGGCTCCGTAGGCGGTGGCGACGACGCCGTGTGGCCAGAAGTCGGAGAGGACGGGGAAGGTGAAGCGGTTCTCGTCTGACCACTTCTTCGTCACGGGCACGGCGTGGCAGGTGATGACAACAACGTTGGCCTCAAGATCGTTGAGCGCGGCCAGATTGTCCCGGATCGCACAGCTTTCGTCGTCACAGATCCCCGTGAATGGGAAGGGGATGAAAACGATCAGGCTCTTCTTCCCCTTGAGGTCGTCGAGCGTGACGGTGTTCTTGTCCTGATCGGTAAGAGAGAAGCCGGGAGCAGGCGAACCGACGGTGACAGACATGGGAAGACCCCCTACATGTGTGTGTTGTGGAACTTGGTGCGTCGAGATGACGGACTACAGACTACAGACCACAGCCAGGCCCGGACGGTCTGTGGTC
>JBLWQS010000203.1:0-3693 GCA_048452705.1 Acidimicrobiia bacterium | reverse complement strand
TGGACCATGGCAAGAACTCCTCTGCTCGTTCAGCGACAGCACGATTGGGCCATCCGCTCAGTGCGGTCAGTCTGGCATGTCAGCGGCGGAACACCTCGATCCGATCGAGCATCTGTGACCGCAGGAGCACCCGCCCATAACCGGCTGGGTGAACGGCCGAGCGGCACTCCAACCATCTACCAACTCTCGCCCAATCTGGCTACCGACTACCGGCAGCAAAGCGGCCCTACATACTTCGGCGGTAGCGGCCGCCTACGTCGTAGAGGGCGCTCGAGAGTTGGCCGATCGTGCAGTACTTCGCCGCTTCCATGAGCGCCTCGAACGTATTGCCACCGTCGATGGCCGTCCGTTGGAGGTGTCCCAACGCCGCTGCAGCCTCATCGGGGCATCGCTCTCTGACGGCCCGTGCGGCGTCGATCTGGCGGTGCTTGTCCTCGTCTGTTGATCTGATGATCGTGTCCGGGACGACGAACGGAGATCCCTCATCGGACAAGAACGTGTTGACACCAACGATGGGGAGTTCGCCCGTCGACTTCATCCGCTCGTACTTCAGCGACTCCTCCTGGATCTTCGAACGCTGATACATGAGCTCCATCGCACCGAGAACACCGCCGCGATCGGTGAGACGGTCGAATTCGACGAGAACGGCTTCTTCGACGAGGTCGGTCAGCTCCTCAATGATGAACGACCCCTGCATCGGATTCTCGATCTTCGCCAACCCGAGCTCACGGTTGATGATGAGCTGGATCGCCAGTGCACGGCGGACCGACTCCTCAGTCGGAGTGGTGATCGCTTCGTCATACGCATTCGTGTGGAGAGAGTTGCAGTTGTCGTAGATGGCGTACAGAGCCTGCAGCGTCGTGCGGATGTCGTTGAAACCAATCTCCTGTGCGTGAAGAGATCGACCCGAAGTTTGGATGTGATACTTGAGTTTCTGGGACCGCCCGGATGCGCCGTATCGGTCGCGCATCGCCTTCGCCCAGATCTTCCGTGCGACCCGCCCGATCACCGCGTACTCGGCGTCGACTCCGTTGGAGAAGAAGAACGAGAGGTTCGGAGCGAACGTGTCGACCGGCATCCCACGCGACAAGAAGTACTCGACGAACGTGAACCCGTTCGCCAGCGTGAAGGCCAGTTGGGTGATGGGGTTCGCGCCGGCCTCGGCCATGTGATAGCCGGAGATCGACACCGAGTAGAAGTTCCTGACCGAGCGGTCGATGAAGAGTTCCTGGATGTCGCCCTGCATGCGGAGAGCGAACTCGGTGGAGAAGATGCACGTGTTCTGGGCCTGATCCTCTTTGAGGATGTCGGCTTGGATCGTTCCCCGCACCCGTGAGAGAACGTCTGCCTTGATCGCTTCGTAGACGTCGGCCGGGAGCACCTGATCTCCGGTGATCCCGAGGAGCATCAACCCGAGTCCGCCGTTGCCCGGTGGGAGGTCGCCGCAATATCGCGGCCGCGACAAACCCCGGTGTTCGAACCGCTCTGTGAGAACAGCCTCGAGGTCTTCCTGCATGTCGTGGTCGACGATGTAGCGCTCGCACTGCTGGTCGATCGCCGCGTTCAAGAAGAAGGCAAGCATCATCGGTGCAGGACCGTTGATCGTCATCGACACGGAGGTCGCTGTGTCGAGGAGATCGAAACCCGAGTAGAGCTTCTTCGCGTCGTCGAGCGTGGCGACCGAAACTCCTGAATTCCCGACCTTTCCGTAGATGTCCGGGCGTGTGTCGGGATCGTCGCCGTAGAGGGTGACGGAGTCGAACGCCGTGGAGAGCCGTATTGCGGGCATCCCCCTCGACACGTAGTGGAAGCGGCGGTTGGTCTGCTCCGGTCCGCCCTCTCCCGCGAACATCCGGGTCGGATCTTCGGCAGCTCGTTTGAACGGAAACACGCCGGCGGCGAACGGGAACCGGCCGGGAAGATTCTCCTGCAACCCCCATCTCACGCGGTCCCCCCAACCGGTCAACCGGGGGAAGATGACCTTCGGGATACGCGTACCGGAAAGGGTCGTCGCCGAGGTCTCGACATCGATCTCGTTGCCACGAACCTCGTAGGTCACCGCGTCGGCGGCGTATAACGCAGCGGTGTCGTCCCAACCGGCGAGGATGTCCGCTGCCGTCGGATCGAGAGCGGCAATGGCATCACGGCTTGCCACCGCCATCTCTTCGTCGGAGTTTCGCTCCGCAATGACCGTCAGCGCCTGTGCCTCGATCGCGAGGACTCCTTGTTCGTCGACGCTCCGGTTGTACGCACGGATGGCGTCCGAAATCTCAGACAGATACCGGACCCGATCTTTAGCGATGATCGGCCGCTCTCCTCCATGGTCCGTTGGGAGGTCGATCGTGGATTGGAAGGATTCGTCCGTGCGGGCGTCGACGGAAGCCATGAGCGCCCGGTAGAAACGGTTGGTGCCCGCATCGTTGAAATGGGATGCCACGGTTGCGTAGATCGGAAGGTCTTCGTCTGCCGAGTCAAAGACACCGTGGTTCCGCCGGTACTGCTTCCGCACGTCGCGAACAGCGTCTTCGGCACCGCGCCGGTCGGCCTTGTTCAAGACGATCACGTCGGCGAAGTCGAGCATGTCGACCTTCTCGAGCTGGCTGGCGGCGCCGTACTCGGGCGTCATCACGTAGAGGGCGATGTCGGCGTGATCGACGATCTCTGTGTCGGCCTGTCCAATGCCGGACGTCTCAAGGATGACCAAGTCGTATCCGGCAGCCTTGACGAGATCGACGGTCGAAGCAACGTGCGGCGAGAGCGCAAGGTTCGCCTGACGGGTGGCAAGGGATCGCATGAAGACGCGGGGGTGAGTGACCGAGTTCATGCGGATTCGGTCTCCGAGCAGAGCGCCGCCGGAACGTCGGCGCGAGGGGTCGACGGAAACGATCGCCAGTGTTCGATCGGGGAAGTCAGCGAGGTAGCGGACCACGATCTCGTCGATGAGCGATGACTTTCCTGCGCCACCGGTCCCGGTGATTCCGATCACCGGCGCGTTGCTCGTAGCGGCGGCGGCACGGGCGGCTGCTGCAAGGTCTCCGTCGGAATTCTGTTCAACGGTTGAGATCATCCGTCCGAGCAGAGCGGGTGTGTCGGTCGCCAGGTCGGCCGGATCGAGGGGCGCGTCGCTCACGACCGGATAGTCGGCGCGTTCGAGCAGGTCGTCGATCATTCCCTGCAGTCCGAGGTCCCGGCCATCATCCGGCGAGTAGATCCTCTCGACACCCGACTGCTCGAGCGCCTCGGCCTCATCTGGCAGGATCGTTCCTCCGCCGCCTCCGAAGATCTTCACGTGGCCGGCATCCGCCTCGTCGAGCAGACTGCGCACGTACCGGAAGAACTCCATGTGCCCGCCCTGGTACGACGTGATGGCGACGGCCTGGGCGTCTTCTTCGATGGCCGCGCTCGCGATGTCTGCGGCCGAGCGATCGTGTCCGAGGTGGATGACCTCAGCACCCGTCGACTGGAGGAGACGCCTCATGATGTTGATGGCGGCATCGTGGCCGTCGAACAACGACGTGGCGGTCACGATGCGAACGTGGTGATGCGGGTCGTACGGCACGGATGACACATTACAGACGACAGACGACAGACAACAGACCACAGCCCGAGGGTGGCATGGCCGCTGGCGGTCCGGCGGCGTTAGGACGACTCTCTTCCTCCCCCTCAGGGGGAGGTGCCGACGAAGGAGGCGGA
>JBLWQS010000202.1:0-3743 GCA_048452705.1 Acidimicrobiia bacterium | reverse complement strand
CAACGCGACGTTCGAGAGGCGTGTTCTGGTTCCGGGGTCGCACTCGTCACGCACTTGTGGTTCCGCGTGTACGCAACCCCAGACGCGTTGAAACCCCTGCCGTAGCAAGGGTTTCAGCGTTTGTCTCTCCGGTGGAGCTGAGGGGATTCGAACCCCTGACCCCTTGACTGCCAGTCAAGTGCTCTGCCAGGCTGAGCTACAGCCCCGGAAGATTCGGGATTCTATCAGGCCTCGGACGTAGCAGCGGGTTCGCTGAACTCGACTCGCGGGGCGTCGGCCCACAGCCGTTCGAGGTCGTAGAACTCGCGTGTCTCGGTATCAAAGAGATGGATGACGAAGTCGCCGTAGTCGAGCAGGACCCAACGACCGTAGTCCGCTCCCTCCCTGCGGAGAGGGCGATCGCCAAGTTCACGCAACCGATGCTCGACATCATCGGCGAGGCTCCGCACGTGGCGGTTCGACGTCCCGGTTCCGATCACGAACACGTCGGTAATAACGACGAGGTCCGAGACGTCGAGAAGGGCAACATCAGTGCCCTTCTTGTCGATGATCGCTTCAGCAGCGGCACGCGCCGCTGTTTCGGCGTGCTGGTTGGCTGGGATAGGGACTCCTTAGTGAAAGTGAACTCTGATTCTAGGAGAGAGAACTCCTTGGTTCACAACGGTTTCTGATAGAGATGGTGATCGTTCACATATTCCAACACGGAGTCAGGAACGAGGAAGCGGATCGATCGACCGTCGGCCACATGCCCTCTCAACATCGTTCCAGAGAGATCGATCGGCGGCATGTCGAGCCAGGCGATGTCGCGTTGCAAAGCACTCTCGACGTCCGATCGTTGGATTCCCGGTCGCGGGACGACAGCGATCTGTACCCGCTCGAGCAGATCGCTCGCCCGGTGCCACGTCGGTATGCCACCTGCCGCGTCGGCACCAACGATCAGAACGATGCGTTCCTCGTCGAAACTCTCGATCGTGTCGATCGTGACGGTCCACCCGTCTCGATGCACTTCTCGATCGTCGACGGTGAAGTAGTCGATACCTTCAACTGCCAGCTCGGTCATCCGCAGCCGATGGCGGGCCTCGGATACGTCCTTTCCGGCCTTCTGCCAGGGACGCCCGGCGGGGATGAAGGTGACCGTATCCACGTTCAGTTGATCGTGCGCAGCCTCGCCGGCCGCGAGATGAGCGAAGTGGAGAGGATCGAATGTACCGCCGAAGATGGCTCGCATGGCGCCCAGGATACGGAGTCCCCGGCACCATCGTGCGCAACCACAGCGCACCCGACGGGTCCCTCGAGCATCCCAAGGCGATTCTGGGGTCGATGTACCGGTCACCGATGCGCACCGAAAAGTGAAGCGCTACGCCGTCGTCGTGCACGCCGATCACACCCACGGCGTCTCCGAGATGCACCCGAGTGCCTTTCACTGCCGTTCGTTCAGAGAGATAGGAATACGACGTCCGCAGCCCTCCATGATCCACGGTGAGGGTCCGATTCCCCACGACCACACCGCTGAACGAGACGTACCCATCGCCGGCGGCACGAATCACGGTCCCGGCAGGAGCGGCAATGTCGATGCCCCAGTGCCCGCTGTATCGGCCGGTCGGGAGGAACTCGCGAATAACGGATCCGGACACCGGCCAGGCCAGACCGGCACAGGATGGTGAAGCGATCGACGTCGCCAGTAGTACGGCCACGAGAAGCGAAACCACGTTGCTCCATCGCCGTCACCGCCCCATCAACCTACCTGATGGCGGGACCCCTGTGAAGGGTCACGAAAGCGATTCTGCCACGGATCGTGTGTCGATCAGCATGAGGATCGTCGCACGGAGCACGCCAACGGTGTACGGCTTCTCGAGAGTCACCGCATCGAGCGCCGTAGCCCGATCGGCAACACTCCCCCGCGTCTCACCCGTGGTGATGACGACCGGTGTCTCGATGGTCGTCGAGTCGGCCCGGAGCCGTTCGAGAACCTGCCACCCGGACACGTCGGGCAATCCCAGATCGAGAACGATGAGATCCGGTGGATTGGCAAGCGCCGCCTCAAGGCCACCGGACCCGTCGAGATGCGCCTCGATCTCGATGCCAGTGTTCCGCATGATGATGGCGAGCAACCGCTGCAGCACCGGCGAGTCTTCGATGGCAATGATCCTGGCCACGATTCCCCCCTTTGGAATCGATGGAGTGGGCGCGATGCCCTTGTAGAGCTCATCGGCCGATCGCCCACCGAAATTGACCCAAACAGGTCTTTCGGCCTACAACACAGCGTCCCCCGCCGGGCCGAGGCGGACTCTCTAGGTGAGGAGGATCAGATCGTCCCGGTGCACCGCGGCGCCGCCGGCAATCGAGGTGTGGCGGCCAAGTACTTCTCGGAGCGTGGTACCGGCGAGGCCGGCCAATCCCTTGGCAATGAGGCGACCGGATGCGTCATGGATCTCAACGGCCTCACCTCGCGAGAAGTCGCCCTTCACGTCAACAACGCCTGCAGCGAGGAGGGAACGGCCACTCTCCACGAGGGCCGCGACGGCACCATCGTCGATCGTGAGCACGCCGAGCGAAGGAAGACTGAATGCGATCCAGAGGCGCCTTGCTCCCAGGCCCGTGGTCCGGGGTTCAACCCAGGTTCCGATGTCATCACCGGCAACGGCCCGGCGAATAGCATCCTGCTCGACCGCGCCGACGACGACCGTCGGGATGCCCGAGAAGGCAGCCATCCGTGCTGCCGCGACCTTCGTTGCGACACCGCCCGATCCATATGTGCCGCTGCTGGTCTCGCTGTGCAGACCGACAAGCGCCTCATCGGTGTGCCGAACAGCGTTGAGAAGTTCCGGCTCGGCGACGAGACGCGGATCGTGGGCATAGAGGCCCGGGGTGTCCGTGAGGATGATGAGAAGCCCTGCGCTGACGAGATGTGACACGATCGCCGCGAGTCGGTCGTTGTCTCCGAATCGGAGTTCGTCGACCATGACGGTGTCGTTCTCGTTGACGATGGGGATCACACCAAGACTGAGCAGGCGCTCAAGCGTTGCCCGTGCGTGGAGGTGTGGTTCGCGACCGGCGAGAACGTCCCGGGTCAGGAGTACCTGGCCGACCACGAGATCGCGCTTCGCGAACGTCTGCGAGTAGCGCTCGATCAGCTTGCTCTGTCCAACCGCTGCCGCGGCCTGGAGCCCCGGCAGGTCGTCGGGTCGTTCGATGACTCCCAGCGCGGGCAGACCAGCAGCCACGGCACCAGAGCTCACGAGCACGACCGGGTGACCGGCGTGACGGAGCCATGCGAGTTGCGAGACGACCCGGTCGATGGCTTCCGCATCGATGAGACCACCGCTGGTTGTCAGGCTGGACGAGCCGATCTTGACGACGATCGGGAGACCTTGCTCAATGGCATGTCTCATTGGTCCTGATCCTGATCCTGATCCTCGTTCGCAGACGCATCCGGGTCATAGGTGAACACCAGGTCCCCGATACGAACATCGTCACCGGGTTCCGCTCCGGCCTCCCGGAGCGCACCGTCGATGCCCGTGCCGACGAGCCGCTTTGCCACGAGATCGGCTGCATCCGGGTTCGTGAGATCGTCGAGGTTGATGGCCCGCTCGGCGGTTCTCCCTTCGACCACCCACTCGTCGCCCCTTCGGTCGATCGTGAACGCGGCCCCGAGGGGGCGATGGAGGACGAAACTCTCTCGATCCGGTGCCTCTCGCTGGGCCTTTTCGGTCAGATCAGCGATGCGGTGCAGCAGTTCGGCG
>JBLWQS010000201.1:0-3750 GCA_048452705.1 Acidimicrobiia bacterium | reverse complement strand
CGCCGTTCGGTCCGAGGAACCCGCAGATCGATCCCTCCGGGACCTCGAGGTCGAGGCCACGCAGCGCGTCGACCCTGCGGTAGCGCTTGCGTAGGCCCCGGGTCTCGATCACTCCGGCCATGAGCAGTCCTCCAGTTCGGGCATCTCGACCACCGTGTCGCCGTTCACCTCGATGGTCACAACACCGCACCGCAAGACCTCGTAATCCTCGCCTTCCCTGTGGCAAGCCTCTTCCACCCGGAGGTCGTAGGCGCCGGCCGCGAGTGGAACGGGATCCGGGAAGAAGGTGTCCCACGGGCCGTCGCCTCGGATGGCGGCCCAGAGACCAACCTCTCCCGTTCCGGACGGCGGCGCAGGCAGGATCGGAACGAAACCCGGAGCCTCGGCCCAGCGTCGTGCCTCTGGATCGCCCTCGAAGTGCTCAGGATTGTATCGATAGAAGCTGAACCCACCGTTCGGCCACGCGTCGCCTGTCCCGACGTCGTCGAGGGTCGTCAGGGCGGGGAGCAGCACCGCCTTGAGGCCACATTGATCGAACCCCTCGGGCGTGACCACGCTGTCGACCTCGACCCGCAGCGTTCCCCCCGGCTCGAACGGAGGAATGACCCTCCTGACGATCTCTTCGGGTCTCCCGACGGGATCCAGGTCACACGGTTCGAGTTCCGGAAGGTCGACCACGGTGTCTCCGTTGACGGTCACGGGGAACTGGGTGCAGTACTCGGGTGCTGCGAAGTAGACGGCATAGTTGCCGGGTTCTCCGATGAAGGCCCCGACGAAGAGCTCATAGGACCCGCCGGGGACGATGGCTTCACCCTCCTCGTGCCGGATGAGGCCGCAGACGCTGAACTCGTAGTACTCGCCGTCCTGTCGAAGCGGCCGGAGCGGCTCTGCTCTGATCCAGTGCTCGAGTGCGTACTCCTCCGGGGTCAGGCCGGTCCCCGCCGCTTGTTCGGCGGCGTGTTCGAGGCCCCGTTCCCACTCCTCGGGTGATCCTTGGGCAGCCGTGCAGGTCAACGCGACGTAGTCGTCGACACCCCGAACGGAACCGAAGTGGGTCCCCGGCGGTAGGAGTACCGCGACCACGGTCCGGGCCGTGAGGTGTTCGTGCGGAACCACCCGGATGGAGAGCGTGCCGGGTCCTCCGCCGGTGACCGAATCGGGATCACAGCTGTGAGCGGCCCAGGTGACCATCGACTCGATGGCGTTCATGGACGCATCGACGGCCTCGTCGTGCGGCAATCCAACCCACTCGACGAAGATCTCATCTGTAAGCCATCCTGCCGGGAAGTCTGTCTGGAGTCCCTGCTCACGGAACATGGCAAGGAACCCTGATTTGATTGCCTCGGCCGTCTCCCACTGAGACGTGAGTTCGTCGGGAACGAGCAACGAGCCGGCCCGAATCGCGGCCTCGTCGCGATCGATCCGCTGCATGATCGGGTACCAATCCCCATTGAAACCGTCGAACACCACAGCATCCTTCAGCTCCGGCCACCGCGAACAGAAATCGCCACACGCTTCGACCGCCCAATCGTCGATCGCGGCGACGGCAACCTCAGCGTCGGCAGCCACTCCTTCCGGACCCCGGTCCCCGAACGCCATCGTCACGTGGACGGGGCGGAACACGCCCTCGGTGTATCCGGTCACGAACAGGAGGTCGCTCACGCGAGCGTAGGCCTCGTACGCACGGCCCCATTCGGCGCGTACGACGGCCGGAACCACACGGTCGACGTCGGCGAGGGTCGCGTCGGAATCGACGAAGTTCCGATCGAGACCGACAGATCGATCACCGAGCAGATCGAACGATGTCGTCCCGGATACGGCTCCGACAATCGTCGATCGGGCCTCGGGCCACGCGCGACAGAACAGAGCGGTGTTCCCCGCCGTCTCCCCCTCGCTATCGGAGTCGGAGCCGAGGATGGCGGCATCGGTACATGCCGTCAGAGCAACAGCCGCGACTGTGACCATCAGCCACAACCGCATCCGGAATCACTCCCCTTCCGTGAGAGACAGTATGCGCAATGGAACCGCTCCTCTAGGGACGAAGGACCCGGATAGGTCTGTTCAGCCGACGATGTAGGTGCCCGTGCCTGCCGCGATGAGGAGTCCTTCGTCGTTGTGGAACTCCATCCGGGTGACGGCAACTCTCGAACCGGTACGGAGCACGATGGCCGATGCATCGAACCACTCACCGACGCCGGGGCGGAGGTAGTCGACCCGCATGTCGATCGTCCCGATCTTCGAGAAGATCCTCGCCGCGTCTTCCTGCGTCTCCGGCAGGTCACGGCCGACGACACCCATCATCGCAGCGATCCCGCCGACCACGTCGAGCGTCGACGAGATGACGCCACCGTGGAGATAGCCACGGGCGAAGTTGCCGATGAGGTCTTCGCGTCGATCGACACGGATCCGGACGGTTCCGTCGTCATTGATCCGGCACTCGCTCAGGCCGAGGATTCGATTGAATGGGATGAGGTTTTCGGCCACCTCAACCAGGGCGGCCAGCGTGTCGAAGTCGGGCATGAGGCAAGTGTACGGTCGGCTCATAGCACAGAAATCGAGATTTCGACTTGATGTCTGAGCGAAGTTGTGTCATATTGTGTCCTCGAACGAGCCGATCGTTGCTCGGGAACCCCTCCGTTGTTGAGAGCGTTGTTCCCTCACGAAGCCCGACGCTCGGGAACCAAACGCTGTGGTCGAAGCGTCTAACGAAAGACGCTGGATCCGGTGGGGCCGAATCTCCAAGACCCACAGCGCTGAGACGCGAATCGATAAGTGAAGGATTTCACAAACATGAAAACGGCAGAAAAGATCCGAATGGCAGGTCAACCGCTCGAAATGGGCGACAGCTTGACCCGCTACCTCCAAGAGATTTCATATCACGACTTGCTCACCGCAGACGAGGAAGTCGAACTTGCCCAGGCGATCGAAACCGGGCGAACCGCAGAAGAGCAGCTCTCCACCGTATCGGTGCGAGGCGCCGAGAAGGTCCGCCTCCAGCGTGCAGTTCGCAAGGGCCGTGAGGCTCGCGAGCGTTTCGCTCAGGCCAACCTTCGCCTCGTCGTCAGCCAGGCGAAGCGCTACCGCAGCCAGTACGGCATCGAGTTCATCGACCTCATCCAAGAGGGCAACCTCGGACTCATCCGTGCGGTCGAGAAGTTCGACTGGCGCAGGGGATTCAAGTTCTCCACATACGCCACGTGGTGGATCCGTCAGTCGATGCAGCGTGCGGTAGCCGAGAAGTCCCGCACCGTGCGTCTCCCGAACTCGCTCCACGACACGCTCGTCACGCTCAACAGCACCCGCAACCGTCTCCTCTCCGAGCTCGGCCGGGAGCCGACGCCTGAAGAGTTGTCCTACGAGTCCGGTCTCGCCATCGACGCCGTCGTCGAAGCGCAGCTCGTCAACGACTCCGTCTCGCTCGAGGCGCCCGTCGGCGAAGACGGCGCAGTGCTCGGTGACTTCGTCGCACACCACGACGAGGAAGATCCGGTTCGCGAGACCGAGAAAGCCAGTGCCATCGAGTCGCTCCGGGAAGCGATCAACCGCCTCCCACAGCGCGAGGCGTACATCCTGTCGATGCGCGTTGGATTCGAAGACGGTCTCCCCCGCACACACGAGGAGATCGGCGGAAACCTCGGTCTCGGACCGACCAGGGTCCGTTCGATCGAGAAGCTCGCTCTTTCGAAGCTGCGCCACCCGGCGTTCGGTCTTCGAGAGGATGCGATGGACTTCTAGGCAGCTGCGCTGCCG
>JBLWQS010000200.1:0-3771 GCA_048452705.1 Acidimicrobiia bacterium | reverse complement strand
GTCACACCTGGTTGATACGTTGCATGAATGGAGAACCCAACACACACCGAAGTTGATCAGCTCGTCCGACAGTTGGTTGCCAATCTGGAGCAACTCGATGCAGCTCAACGGGCACAGGCCGGAATCATCCTCGGAGTCGAGAATCGCGGAATACCGGCAGCTCTGGGACTGACACTTCCCGAGTGGGTTGAGGGCGAACTCGGCGTTCACCGAAAGAGAGCACGGGAGATCGTCGCCCGAACTCGAAATCTCGAGGTTCGCTCGATCGCCAACACAACCGCGTTCCCCTAGGGATCGTGATGCAGAGGGGCAGCGATCAACCTGATGCTGTTGATGCCCGTACCTCCCGTCGTCGGAGGAACCGGTAGGCTCGTTCCATGACCGATTACACCGACGAACCGACTGAGTTCTGTGTCTTCTGCGCCATCCTGAAAGGCGATCTCCCCGCGAATTACGTCTACCAAGACGACGTCGTGGTGTCGATCATGGACATCAATCCGGTCACACCCGGTCACCTTCTCGTGCTTCCCCGCGAGCACCGCCCCGATCTCGTAGACCTCAACGACGAGATCGCGGCTCACATGATGAACGTCGCCAGGCGTGCTGCCGCGGCGCTCCGCGCAAGCGACGAGAGCGTCAAGGGAATCAACCTCTATCTGGCCGATGGACCCGATGCCGGCCAGGAGATCGCTCACGCCCACATCCACGTGGTGCCCAGATACGAGAATGACGGATTCGGCCTCAGGGTCAAACGCGGTAACCCCCCAACACGGGAAGAATTGGAAGCCACAGCGGACAGAGTCGCGTCAGCTCTCTGATCGATCTGCCTTCAGAGCCGCCGGGTAGGCTCGACAGATGGAAAATCCACTGACCGGCTATGTGCGCGTCAAGGCGATCTGTCTCTTTCGCCATGAAGGACTTCTACTTGCGATCGACGACTACGACCCAATGAAGAGACAGTGCTTCTGGGTGCCGGTCGGAGGAAGAGTCGAGTTCGGGGAGCCGAGCCGGCAGGCGATCGTCCGCGAGGTCCGTGAGGAACTCGGCGTTGAAATCACCGGACTCGAACTGCTCGGTGTACTCGAGAACCTGTTCACCTTCGACGGCGAGCCGGGACACGAGATCGTCTTCGTCTACGACGCTCAGTTCATCGAAATGGCGATGTACGACGCCGGATCCGTCACGGGAATGGAAGGAGACAAGGAGTTCGTGGCTCATTGGATCGATCCGAGCGCCCCTGCCCACAACCGCCCCCTCTACCCCGAAGGTCTGCTCAGCCTCATCGAAACCCACTAGAACCGTCGGCACCGGGCACACCGCGGCTCACGCCCACATAAGTGCCTCGATATGGGCGGCGTTGTCACTCGGATCTGGCGCTGTACAGCGGTGGTCAGCCCGGCCAAGCCTTCTACATCTCGACAAGCACCTCGGTGATCGCGATCTCGGGCGGCCCAGTGAAGCTCGGAGCAAACCGCGCCATCACTGCGGCGTATGCATCGCTCGTTCGCAGTACTTCGTACGAATCGGGATTCCGCCATCGTGCGATCACCCGGATCTCCCCCGTATTGCGATTCGCCGAGAACGTGGCACCAAGCCAATCACTATGGGCAGCGACTAGGTCGCGGTTCGTCTCATCAAAGAGCGCCGCAAGGCTGTCAATTGCACCAGGGTCCACCGACACTGTCGTGGTCACGAGGTAGGGCATCATCAATCCTTCCATGAGTCGCAACCATACCGCCCCGGCTAATCACCCGGTCGCGCAACCCAACACCGAGCCGATCGACGCCGCCCATATGTGAGGATATAGGGGTAATCCGTGGGGGGTTTGGTGGACGGTGGGTGGTTGTTCTGGGACTGTGGGTGGCAGCGGTCCCGTCGGGACCGGAGAGGATGTCTGCCATGTCTTGGTCCCCGTTCTTGGTTCGCTCTGTCACACCGGATGATCGGATTCTGATCCGGCTGGGTCATGAGTCGGTGGATACGTATCTCGAGTTTCTTGCTGCGCGGTGTCGGCCGAACACGGTGATAGCGGCGGGGTCCGATTTGAAGATCTTCTTCACGGCGGTGGGGAAGGACCCGGCTGGGGTGACGACGGCGGATGTATTGGGATTCGTCACGGCGCAGCGGTCGGCAGGTGATCCGAACGTGATCCGGTTGGTGGATGGCGAATCGGGGTTGTCGGCTCGGACGATCAAGCGTCGCTTGTCGTCGTTGTCGTCGATGTTTGCGTTCTTGGTTGCTCGTGGCGATGTGGATTCGAATCCGGTGCCTGCAGGGTTGCCGACGCGTCGGTCTCGCCGTCGGGGCCGTCGGGGTGTGCCGCTGGTTCGCACGCCACGAACGTTGCCGCGGGTCGTGGCTCCCGACGAGGTCGACGCGTTGTTGGCGGCGTGTCGCCGGTTGCGGGATCGGGCGATGTTCGAGGCGATGGTGTTCGGTGGGCTCCGTCGTTGCGAGGTCCTTGGTCTGCGTCTCGGCGATCTCGATGCCGCGCGTCGTCAGGTCTTCATTGTTGAGGGCAAGGGCGGTCATCAGCGTCGTATCCCGATCTCGACGAGATGGTTTGTCACGGTTGGCGACTATCTGCGTGTCGAACGGCCCGTCGAGGCGGCGACGGAGCGGGTGTTTGTCGTGTTGAAGGGTCAACGTCGAGGCCAGCCACTGTCTGACGAGGGGCTGAAACAGGTCTTTGTCTCGGCGCGTGAGCGTGCCGGGTTGCGGCGGATCACCTGTCACGAACTGCGCCACACTTGTTTCACGCGTCTACGCGAGGCCGGGATGGAGCTCGAAGCGTTACAGGCCCAGGCCGGACACCGATCGATCGAGACGACCCGCCTCTACATCCATTTAGCGAATGAGTGGCTCGCCGCGGAGTATCACCAGGCGATCGCAGCCATCGACGCCGACCTGTTCCTGACGGTGGGGGAAGGGGTCGGCGAATGACAGCGATGCCCGCACTCGTCGAGGTCTCCAATGACCGGCCGAGCCGCCAAGACTTGCAATGGGCCGTCATTACGGAAACGGCTCCGGTGTTGGCTTCGACGATGGGGCGCTATCTGGATCAGATCGCCGTGTCACTACGGCCAGCAACGGTCTCCTCTGCTGAGGTGATCCTGCGACGGTTCGCCGGCTGGCTCGTGTCGAATGATCCCGAGATCGTTGGCCTCGCCGACGTCGAGCGGCGCCATATCGAAGCGTTCAAACGATTCCTCCCGACCCTGCCGGGCCGCAGCGGCCGGCCACCGCTATCGGATACGACGATCCGGATGACGCTCGGCACGCTACGCACGTTCTTCGAACGGGTCTCAGAATGGGGATACCCCGACACGCCAAGGAGGGTGTTGATCTTCAACGGGGACCTCCCAACCCCGGACGCTCCTCTCCCGAAGTTCCTCACCGACCCAGACGCTGCGAAGCTGATGCGAGCCGCTGGGGACGCCGAGCCGGTCCGTCGCCTCGTCATCGAGATGCTGGCCCGCACCGGGCTGCGTGTCGGCGAGCTCTGCACCCTGGCTGGCGACGCGGTCGTGTTCATCAACGGTCGCCACTGGCTACGCGTCCCGGTCGGCAAGCTCCACAACGACCGCTACATCCCGCTGCACCCGCAACTCGTCGAACTCATCAACGACCACCAGACGAGCCGGGATGACGACATTGACCGGCTCATCATCTGGAACGGCGGGCCGTTGAACCGGCACCAGGTCGCCCGCATCGTCAACCAGATGGCCAACGTCGCTGGGATCGGACACGTCTCACCCCACCAGTTGCGGC
>JBLWQS010000199.1:0-3816 GCA_048452705.1 Acidimicrobiia bacterium | reverse complement strand
AGGTCTCCCTCATCGAGCACCACGACGTCCCCGTCTGAGCACACCTCGACCTCGGGGATTCCAACGGCTCGACCGATCCCGGCGTTCGCGAACATGTGCCGGTGCTCACCGTGAACGGGCACGAGGGCCTGCGGCTTCACGACGTTGTAGAAGACTTTCAGCTCTTCTGCCGCAGCATGCCCCGAGACGTGGACGTGCGTGTTGAGACCGTGATGGACCGTGACGCCGATGCGAGCAAGGTTGTTGATAACGCGTGAGACGCGCTTCTCGTTGCCGGGGATCGGCGTTGCCGAGAGAATCACGGTATCGGTTGGATCGAGGTTGATCGATCGATGCTCCCCCGCCGCCATGAGCGACAGAGCCGCGAACGGCTCCCCCTGGCTTCCCGTCGAGATGACCGCGGTCTTCTCCGGTGGCAGGTTCAGCAGTCCCTTGAGTTCGACGAGACTGCCCGCGGGAATATTGAGTTGCCCGATCTCGGCGGCGATCTCGCTGATACGCAGCATCGACCTGCCGATGAAAGCGATCTTCCTGCCGTCGGCGACCGCGGCGTCGATCGACTGCTGGACACGGTGGAGGTGGCTTGCGAAACAGGCGATGATGACCCGTCCCTCGGCTTCGTGAACGAGTTCGGCGAGTCGCACGCCGACCGTCTTCTCGGACTCGACAACTCCGGCCCGCTCGGCATTCGTTGAATCGGCGAGGAGGAGTCGCACCCCGCGGCGACCGAAACCGGCGAAGCTCTGGAGATCGGTCGTCACGCCGTCGATCGGCGTCGGATCGAGTTTGAAGTCACCGGTGTGGACGATGATGCCCTCAGGAGTCTCGAACGCGATGCCGGTGGCATCCGGTACCGAGTGCGTAACCGGAATGAATGCGAAGCGGAAGTTGCCGTGTTCCACCCACGTGCCGGTCTCGATGACGCGCATGTCCGCTTCAACGCCCAACTCCGAGATACGGGATTCGGCCAGTGCGACCGTCAGCGGTGTGCCGTACACGGGGACGTTCCGCTCCCGCAGCAGATAGCCGAGGGAACCGATGTGGTCTTCGTGACCGTGGGTGAGTGCAACGAACGAAAGGGCGTCGCCACGCTTGAGTACCGATGAGAAGTCGGGGAGAACAAGATCGACGCCGAGCATGTCCTCTTCAGGGAACATGAGACCGGCGTCGACCATCGCGATCTCACCGTTGATCTCGATCGTCGCGCAGTTCCTCCCGATCTCTCCGAGACCGCCGTGGAAGGCGACCCGGACGCTCACGCTTCGCTCAATGCTGTGAGTGCCTGTTCGACGGCGGCTCGCGTGTCGGCCGATGCCGGAATCAATGGGAGTCGTGGTTCACCGACCGGGTCCCATGCGAGATCGAGGCCGGCCTTGAGTGGCATGGGGTTCGGTTCGAGGAACAACGCCTCGTTCAGGGGCGCCAGAGCGGCGTTGAGCCGATCCGCTTCCTCATCATCCCCGGAGATCGCTGCTTCGACCATGGCCTTGATCGTGTCGCCGGCAAGGTGAGCAGCGACCGACACAACGCCCACACCGCCGGCGCGGATGATCTCTCTCGTGTGGCCGTCGGATCCGGAGTACACGGCGAAGCCCTCCGGTAGCGCTTCCATCTGGCGCTTCGTGAATTCGAGGTCGTCGACAGCGTCCTTTACCGCCACGATCCTGTCGTGCTCGGCGAGGCGGACGAGCGTTTCGATCTCGATCAGCTGGCAGGTCCTGCCAGGGATGTTGTAGAGAAGAACCGGCAGGTCCGTGGCATCGGCGATCGCCGAGAAGTGCCTGGCGATCCCTTCCTGGGGCGGCTTCGAGTAGTAGGGAGTCACCGCCATCACGCCGTGGACGCCGGACTCGGCTGCCCGCTCGGTGAGTTCAACCGACTCCCGGGTGTCGTAGGTGCCGGTCCCTGCGACCACCGTGATGCGATCGCCAACGGCATCGACGGCGGCCTTGAACAGGGCCACCTTCTCGACCTTCGAAAGCGTCGGAGATTCGCCCGTAGTGCCGCCAACGACGATGCCATCCGAGCCGTGTTTGGCAAGATGCCGGGTCAACCTCCAGAAGGTGCCGTAGTCGATGGATCCGTCGTCGCCGAAGGGTGTGATCACGGCGGTCAGGACCTGGCCAAAGGGTGCGTTGGGTCTGGTCTCCATGGCCGCGACGGTAGCAGGAGACCCCAAGGTATTCTCGCGTCTATGACCACTCCCAGCGACTTTGTGAAGGACGTCGACACCACCAACTTCCCTCAAGACGTGCTGCAGCGCAGCCGTGAGGTGCCCGTCGTGGTGGACTTCTGGGCGACCTGGTGTCAGCCCTGCCTGATTCTCGGACCGATTCTCGAGAAGGTCGCGGCGGACTCTGCCGGTGCGTTCGAACTCGTCAAGGTTGACGTTGACTCCAACCAGGATCTTGCCGCACAGTACGGCGTGCAGGGGATCCCGATGGTCGTCGCATTCCGGGACGGCAAGATCGCAGACACGTTCACAGGTGCGCTCCCCGAGCCGGCCGTTCGTCAGTGGATCGAGGGCATCCTCCCCACAGAACTGGACCTCATGATCGATCAAGCCCGAACCGCATTGGTTGCGGACGACGGCGTCGCTGCCGAACACATCCTCCGCCAGGTGCTCGAACAGCAGTCCGACCACTCCGAGGCCGGGGCGAGCCTTGCCTCCATGCTCATCGAGCGCGGCGAGACCGACGAGGCGATGATCGTGCTCGGCCGCCTCACACCCGACTCAGAAGTTGATCGTCTCCAGTCGGCAGCCCGATTGAAAGCATCCAGCGGGCAGGACCTGTCCGAACTCGAAGCGAAACTGGTGGCCGACGATTCGAACGAGGATGTGCGCCTCGATCTGGCGAAGGCTCTCGCCGCTCGGAGCGAGTTCGAACCGGCGCTCGACCATCTCCTCGCCGTCGTTCGAGCGAAGGGACCGAAGAAGGACGAAGCGAGAATCGCGATGCTCGATGTCTTCGGCGTCCTCGGCGATGAGCACCCCTTGACCCAGATGTACCGAAGGCAGCTGGCGACCGCGCTATTTTGAGCGGACAGCAAACAGCCAACAGATGACAGCCAGAGACGACCTGTCTGCTGATCCGTCTACACCGGTTGGATCTGGACTTCTGGGTGTGCTTCTGACAATCGACTGAGATCCTTCGCATCGCTCGTCAGGATCGCTCCACCACCAGCCTCGACCGCGTGAGCGACGACCAATGCGTCGATGGTTGCCGAGGATCCGGTCTCGCCGAGCAGGCGACCGGCGAGTCGTCCGACGGCCGGTGTCGTTTCGGGAACGTCACCCACTGCCTTCAACACTCGGTTCACCGGGGCATCGCGGCCCGTGCCACGAATGGTCTCGGCTACGACCACGACGGGGATCTCCACGGGAATATCCAGCTCGATCGACCGACGGAGGAAGGCCCGAATCGAGTGATTCCCTCGCGACAGGCCGATCACGGCTCCGGCGTCGAGGATCAGGCGCTGCGGCGGGAGCGTCCGTCGGGTGCGGGCCATAGGTCTCTGACCTCATCCATCACATGCTGGGGAATCGAACCATTGTCTTCATCGAGTTCCGCGAGAAGGTCCCGAATTCGGTCTCGTTGAAGCTGACGGCGCAGGGCGTCGTTCAGGTATCCAGAGAGACCGCGGCCGCCGACCCGGCCCCGCGCGTCGGCGACCATGTTCTCATCGAGGCTCACAGATATCTTCTCGGTCGCCATGCGAGTATCCTACTTCAAGTAGGACACGCATGGAAGACTCTTGGACAGGCCGTATTGCGTAGTCCGTATTCCGTAATCCGTAATCCGTAGTCCGTAGTCC
>JBLWQS010000198.1:0-3854 GCA_048452705.1 Acidimicrobiia bacterium | reverse complement strand
TGCCGTCGCCACAGCATCGTCAAGCGCCCGGTGTGTCGGCGGTGATGGAGCCTGGAAGTGGGCGGCGAGCGTCGAAAGCTTCAGGTTCCGTACTTCGGATCGGACGAGTCTCCGGCCCAGGCCGAGCGTGTCGATCGTGCGATTGGGGAGTTTGCCGTAGCTGAGCCGCACGGCGGCAGCGTTGAGGAACGACATGTCGAACCGGATGTTGTGACCCACAATGACGGCGTCGCCGATGAACTCGAGGAACGAGGGGAGAGCCTCGTCGATTGCCGGTGCTTCGATCACCATGGCTTGTGTGATGCCGGTGAGCACGGTGATGAACGGCGGGATCTCGCTGCCGGGGTTGACGAGGGTCTGGAACGTTCCCGCTAGTTCACCTCCGAGGAACTTGACGGCCCCGATTTCGGTGATCTCGCAATCGGCGGCAGTTGCACCGGTGGTCTCCAGGTCGAGCACGCAGAACGGGACTTCGTGGAGGGGTGCCCCCATCTCCTCGAATGTTCGTTGTCCGACCAGCATCGCCACCTCTGCTCAGTGACGCTACATCGAACGGGTGTTCGATTCAAACGGGAGTGACTTGCGGAAGGACCAGCGACACTGGAGACTTGTCGCATGCGATTCGAAGGCCGCGTCTACTACGACTTCTCCCCACCGGTATGGCGCTTCTACCGGTTCCTCTCCGCGGCTGGGAAGAAGGGTGCCGATCTGCGACTCGACTGGCGGTCATTTCTCGCAGATGATGATCCGCAAAGTGCATCCGGATTGGCGCTGGTTGAGACGGTCCGCAGGGTCGCCCCTGAGCGCCACGGGGTGTTCCTCCAGGCGCTCCTCGCATTGCGGCACGTCGAAGGCGCCGACCTCACCGACCCCGCGACCGCAGCAGCAGCAGCCGAAGCCGCCGGGCTGACGGGAGCAGTCGAACTGAGTCCCGATGCGGTAATGGTATCGACCGACGAGGGGCGAAAACTGGGCGTCACTGGTACCCCAACGATCTACCGCCATGGACCCGTTCTCCGAGTCGACGTGAACCCGGCGGCCTACGAGGGTGACGTTCTCGAACGGTTGGCCCGCATCGATGCTGTGATGAACGACGACGGGATCTGGGTGCTGGAGAAGCCGTGACCGGTCGTCCGTACTCCGTAACCCGTAGTCCGCAATCCGTACGGTCGGCTGGCTCAGCCTTGGGTGCGACTCTGCCGCACTGCTTCGTAGAGGAGGACGGCGGCCGATACTGAGGCGTTGAGGGAGTCGGCGTCTCCTGCCATTGGGATGCGGACGGGTGTTCCTGTGTCTCGCCATGTGTCTGAGACCCCGGCGTGTTCGGAACCGATCACGATTGAGACGGGTCCCGAGAGATCGGTGTCCCAGTAGTCCGTGGTCGCGTCCGGGGTAGCGATGATGACTGCTCCGTGGTCGTGAGCCCACGAGAGAGCCGTCTCGGTGTCAGTGACGGCGAACGGGACCGAGAACAACGCACTCTGGGACGCACGCACGACGTTCGGGTTGAACGGGTCGACCGTGGCGTCGGCGATCAGGAGACCGGCACCGGTGGCATCTGCGGTCCTGAACATCGCACCCAGATTCCCCGGCTTCTCGATGGCCTCGGCAACGAGAATGAGATCACGGTTGAGGTCCTCGACGGCGGTGGTCCAGGTGGGCGCCACGGCGATGATGCCGTCGGGGTTCTGCCGCATCGTGAGCTTGTCGAAGGCGATTGCCGAAACCGTCGTCAGTTGGAGGTCGGAACCGGCGGGCCTCTCGACGAGCGAGACGGTCGCCGGCGGTGCATACTCGGGGCACAGGAACATCTCGTCGATGGACGCTCCCGCCTGTTCGGCGCGTTCGATCTCCCTCGTGCCCTCGACGAGGAAGCGACCGTTCTTGTCTCGATGGCGCCGATTCTTCAGGCGGGCGGTCTCGATGATCCGCCGGTTCGATGGGCTCTCGATGTCGACGCTCACCAGCCCCCACCTCCGCTCGATGAGAACCCGCCACCGCCACTGAATCCTCCGAAGCTGCCGCCGCTCCACGAAGACCCGCCCCATGACGATCCGCCGCTGGATCCGAAACCGCCGCCCCCGCCCCACCACGATCCTCGGTCCTTTGACCACGACGCATCGGCGTAGACGGGTTCCCATCCGTAGGAGCCCGAGACGCCCCTGGTGATCACCCAATGGTGATAGAAGAAGGTGAACGGATCGAAGGAGGCGATACCTGCCGGTATCGGTTCGCCGTCCCACGTATCGGTCTGTCCACTCGTACCGGCATGGGCGAGTTCGGGAGCGAATCGGTCGGCGTCATCGATGCTGCTTTCGGCGAGGGCACGGCGCTGGGCGGCATAGGCAACAGCGAATGCACGGGGTCCCCGCTGATCGGAGGCGCCGAAGGCGGCAGCGATGTCCGCATACGAGCCCTTGAGGCCGAGCTCGTGCAGCGCCTGACGAGCCTGCAGCCATCGACGCATCGCCTGGGCCGGTTCGAGTGACATGGCGAGGACGCCTGCGATTGTCCGGGCGGAGTCGCTTGACGTGTACGAGGCGAGTTCATCGCGCAGCTGCTCGTAGATCTCCGGTCCGTCATCGCGACGCTCGAGGAGAGCTGCGGTGATCGAGATCGGGAGTCCGAGTCGGCGGGTGACCTCTCGGACCCGATCGACGGCTCCGTCTGTCATCAGGCCCGCAAGGGCGAATTCGACCGCCTCGGCCGGGTCGAAGCCGCGGTCCCGGTGACGCCGATATGCGCTGAGGAACTCACGGGTATTGCGCTCGTTGCGGTTCATCAGGAGGAGCGCAGCGATGGCCGCCGGGTCGAGACCATCGGCAGTGAGACCGGCGGCTTCGGACGCGAGGGAGGCGCGGACGCTCTCGTAGCGTTCGATCGCGAGATCCGTGTTGTCGTCAAGGTCGGCGAGCGCAGCGGCAACCGCCGGGCGAGCGGTGGATTCGGGAAGTCGCTCGTACAGGCGCTCGAGACGATCGATCTTCACCTCTGCTTCCACCGAAGCTGCCCGGTACTCGACGACGGACTCGCTCAGCGGTGCATCCCCTGCGAACGTCGGTGCAGCGTCGGCCACGGCAAGTCCGAGCCGCGTGACCGTGACATATCCGATCGGAGAAGGGATGAGGTCAGCAACCAGCGCGTCTGCGGTGCGCCTGCGGGCGGCAGCGACGCGGTGCGGCCGTAACGAAGCGATCAAACGCTGCAGGTTGCGCCGTCTCGACTCAAACGCACTCTCGTCTTCGTGATCGACGGCGAGGACTTCGTCGGCAGCGTTCTGAACGGCCGTCTCGAGCATGGAGCGCTCGTCGGACGCCCGGAGATCGAGAGGCTCTCGGGTGTCGTCAACGAGGCGTGATCGGTCGACGACCTCGATGAGCCCCAGGCTCCACAGGGTGCGCATGAGGTCCGGATCCGTCGGTCGGCCCCGGACGACGTGCCACAATTCAGCGACTCCCTCCGATGTCGCGACATCATCCACGGACGGCGCCGCCAGGGCGTAGTCGGCGTACCGGGGAAGGTCGGCGCCGGAGGGCTCCAGATCTGCGAGGTCAGCGTCGATGAGTTCTTCCCGTTCGTTGTGCTCTTCCTTGGGTCGCGTGCGGCGGCCGCCGGTTGCGCGCTGAACGACCGTGAAGATGAAGAACCCGACGATTCCGAAGAAGACGATCGCTCCGATGGGGGAGCCGCTCGAATCGGACTCTTCGACGAGCGTGCCTGCAAGCGCTTGTTCAACCGATCCAACGATCGCGAGGAGACCACCCTCGAAGTCGCCGACCGAGAAGAAGCTACGAGCCGATCCAGCGATGGCGTCTCCCGAGACGCTCACGCCGTCCTGCGTCACGACTTCTGTC
>JBLWQS010000197.1:0-3893 GCA_048452705.1 Acidimicrobiia bacterium | reverse complement strand
GTGAACGCCATGCGGCCCGGGAAACCCTCTCTCCAGAGGAACACGGGCTCGCTGATGAGGTCATTGGCCCGCGCGACGGCGATGTCAACATCGACGTTCGTGATGGTGGGATCAAGATCGATCAACGGCAGTGCAACCGGAAGCCGATCGAACGTGTCAAGCGAGGTGGCGATCGCAGCGAACGACGGCGGACGGTCGAGAAGGGCACCCGGACGTGGATACTCCGGTATGGCCACCACTCCCTCCAGCAGCACGGCGCCTTCGTATGCCGGTTGATCCACAACCGACCGATCCCAGTCGAAGAGCACAACTTCAGCCATCTCCTCATCGATGGTTGTTGGGATCACGATCGCTATCGGAGATCCCCAAGCTCTGACCCACCCGACCAGGTCGTAGAAGAACCCCCCGTCGCGTCGTTGGGCGAGAGCGTCGTCGACCACAGCCTGCTCATCTACCGAGAGCCCCACGGCTACCGGATCGAGCACGACCTCTTCACCGTCGACGATGAACGGCGCCGGGGCAGCAACGAGGAGCGCTTCGTACTCGACAACAGCAGCCAGGGCTTCTTCGGTGGAGAGCCCCGAGAGATCAACACCCGAAGCTGTGACGTTGCGCCCGACACGATCCGGGTGTAGAACCTCGTCGTAGGCGTATGCGCCGAAGAGGGCGAGCACGAGCACGACTGGTACAGCGATCGCGATCGAGATCAAGAAGCGGCGCACGGCGTCCCCCGGTTGGTCAAGGTAGAACTCAAGTGTATGGCGGACGGTCGTTTGTGCAACGACCCCCCGACGGGCACCGGTCCGTGGCCGCCGCCCGGATCTCTACTCGAACGCTCTCGGGATCTCCAGGGCCGACCAGTCCGGCTCTTCGTAGCCTGCGGCTTGTTGCCGCTCGGGGAGGTCGAGTGGGCCCGGCGTCAGGTCTTCGTAGGGGATCTGGCTGAGGAGGTGGCTGATGACGTTGAGTCGACCGGCCTTCTTGTCCTCGAGATCAGCGAAGTGCCACGGCGCCCAATCCGTGCTCGTGTGCTCGAAGGTCACGTCACGGGCACGCGAGTAGTCGACCCATCGGGATCGGGCCGTCAGATCCATCGGACTGAGCTTCCACCGCTTCTTCGGATCGGTGTTCCGTGCCTGGAACCGGCGTTCCTGCTCATCGTCGCTCGTGTGGAGCCAGTACTTGATGAGAAGGATCCCGTCGTCCGTGATCTCCTTCTCGAACGCAGGGCAGAGCGCGAGGAACTGTTCGTATTGATCATCGGTACAGAACCCCATCACCCGCTCGACGTTCAGCCGGTTGTACCAGGAACGGTCGAAGAGGATCATCTCCCCGGCGGCGGGAAGATGATCGACATACCGCTGGAGGTACCACTGTGACTTCTCTCGATCACTCGGAACCGGGAGCGCGACCGTTCTCACGATCCTTGGGTTCAGTCGGCGAGTGATCGTCTTGATCGTCCCGCCCTTGCCCGCTGCATCCCTGCCTTCGAAGATGACGACGACCCGGAGGCCCTGATCCTTGACCCAAGCCTGCAGTTTCGCAAGCTCGACCTCGAGATCGGCCAGCTCCTTCTTGTACGTCTTGGTCTTCATCCCAGGGATGGTAATCGACCAACGTCACCCTGCGAGTAGGTGTCAAGAGGCTTTGCGTCGGGCCTGGTCCCGGCGACGGCGGCGCAGCCGGCGACGTTCCCCCGCATCCATCCCACCCCAGACGCCCTCAACCTGCGCCGTCTCGAGGGCGAATGAGAGGCACTCCTCGCGCACAGGACACCCTTCGCAGATGGCTTTCGCCTGGTTCACTGCCAACGGAATCTCGCTGGGAGGGAAGAACACCTCTGCCGGGTACGAGGCGCACGCAGCTTCTTCATACCAGGGCTCCCGGGCATCGAAGAACACGTCGTCGGTTACAGGCACCATGTCGCAGCTCCGCTTCGCGATTCGTTACGAGGAAACGCCGCGACCGGTCAGAATGTTCCCGACGATGCCCGCAGCTCGGCTATGACACCGGACCCGCGGTGACGTCATCGAACGCCCAGCTGAGATCACTCTCGTACCGAATGACTCCCTCAACGCGGCTCACGAGTTCCTCGAGCAGCCTGGCGTCGGTTCTCGTCGGGACTTCCCCGGTCAGCGTCACGACACCTTCTGTCACCCGGACCGACACATCGGGAGCATCGAGCATCAGGATTCTTCTGACGACACCGCGCTCGACGTCGACTGCGATGGCGTCGTCGTCCCTGGCGAAGGCAACCAGGATGTCGCCCCGACTCACGATCCCCTCGAGGCGCCCCTCCGGATCGACGACCGGGAGACGTTTCACATTCCTGTCGGTCATGATGCGGGCCGCTTCAGAGAGCATCGTGTTGCGCTCAACGACCAGCAGGGATCTTGTCATCACCGCACCCACGGTCGATGGCACTCTCGTCTTCTTGTCTCCGAACACCGTGTCAAAGAGGCGACGACGCCCCATCGCTCGATCGGCTTCGGCTTCGATAAAGTCGGCCTCGGTGATGATCCCGACCACGATGCCATCGTCTCCAACAACCGGGAGACCGGACACCCCATGGTCGATCATCGCTCGGGCTGCTTGCTTCAACGACCAGTCGGGGTGCGCCTTCTCGACCTCGGTTGTCATGACGTCGACGACTTTCATGCCACGCTCCCTATTCGAATACCGGGATCGCTCCCGGGTTGGCGCTCACTGGGTCCACTCCTCCGGCGGATACTGATGCTCGTGTCGGGTCGCAACCCTGGCGGCGTAGGCCGCCGCTTCGCTGCGCCGCGACATCTCCATCTTTGCGAGAAGATTCGACACGTAGTTCTTCACCGTCTTCTCGGCGAGGAACATCTCCTCGGCGATCTGACGGTTCGTCTTCCCATCGGCGATGAGATCAAGGATGCGCCGTTCCTGCGGTGACAATCTTCGGATGAGGGGATCGTCGACGGTGTGTCCCCGGAGTCGGTCGAAGAGCGGTTCAGCCATGGCCGGGTCGAGCAGGGTCTCGCCGGCGCCGACTCTCCTGATGCTGTCGATGAGAGCCTCGGCGTCGATCCGTTTCAAGATGTACCCGGCAGCGCCCGCCATGATCGCCGACATCAGTGCTTCTTCGTCGGCGAACGACGTGAGGATGAGTACGCCGACTGCGGGCCAGCGGTCAACGATCTCGCGGCAAGCCTCGACGCCGGACCCGTCCGGTAGCCGAACGTCCATGACAACAACGTCGGGGGCGTCGTATCCGACCCGCCGAACTCCTTCTTTGGCCGTCCCGGCTTCGCCAACCACCGTGAGGTCGTCGTACGAGTCGATGAGCGATCGGAGTCCACGGCGAACGACCTCGTGATCGTCGACAAGGACGACTCGGAGCAAACCCGGGGTCTTTTTCTTTCGAGGCACGCCCGCAACTTACTGCATCCTCGGAAGTTGACGGACAATCACAGTGATCGGATCGTCCAACAACCCCCGGGTCCAGGGGAGGGCCGAATGGCCCGTTCTGGGACCGAGTAGCCTGCACCCGTGGTGTTGCGACAGTTCACACCGGCCCGGCTCCGTGACCTCGTTGAGGGCGCAGCCGCCGTGGCCGGACAGACAGACCTTCAGGCGATTCTGGCGACGACGGTTGAGATCGCGATGGATCTCACCGGGGCGCCTCATGCTGCCCTTGGCGTGGTCGGTCAACACGGTGGGCTTGTCGACTTCGTACACGCCGGTCTCGATCCGGTGACGGCCGAGACTATCGGGGCACCGCCCCAGGGCCGGGGTCTGCTCGGCCTGATCTCCCGTGAAGGAGAGACGGTTCGGATCGGCAGCCTCTCCGACCATCCGGCGTCGATCGGCATGCCCTCACATCACCCCGAGATGGGTTCGTTCCTCGGCGTGCCGGTGCGCGC
>JBLWQS010000196.1:0-3894 GCA_048452705.1 Acidimicrobiia bacterium | reverse complement strand
GAGACATGACACCAATCCGCAGAGAGTTGTAAGGACCCGGAGGTTACAATCGTTTGCAGCGCCCCAGTAGCTCAGGGGATAGAGCACTGGCCTCCGGAGCCGGGAGCGCAGGTTCGATTCCTGCCTGGGGCACGGCCGCACTCCGTGCGGCAGTACTTCCTCGTAGGGCCTTTCTTCCCTAATCATTCTGGCCGGTCGTTACCTCACAACGATTTTCGCCTGGATGCTTGTGAACGAATTCACATTCGGCACCGTCATTCCTAAGATTCTCGTGAACGACGGAGGCGACCTCAGATGCAGCCCATAGGCTTCAGCGACAAGCACCCGACGACCCGCTCTTGCGATGGCCGTGGAGTTCGTTCGTGACCGATTCCGACGTCACCCCCGAGACCGACTCTGATCCCGACGAATCATCCGACGGCGGCAGTCGTCGTGACTGGGTCATCGGCCTGATCGCCATCGTCCTCCTCATCGTCGGTCCGATCGTGATCTTCGCCGGCGTCAAATCGTCGGTCCAGGCCGCCAACATCGACGACCCATGGACGAACGTGCCATCGCGAGCACCACACGTGGACCACACCAATCTCATGCCGGGTCCATACGAGACCGGACCGGAAGTAACCGAGGCCTGCCTCGAATGCCATGCCGACGCGGGCGAAGACATGCTCCACAGTGAACACTGGCTCTGGGAGAACCCGCCGGTGTCCTTGCCTGGTCGAGATGAGCCCGTTGTCACCGGCAAGGCGAACACCCTCAACAACTTCTGTCTCGGCATCCAGGGCAACGAGCCGAAGTGCACGTCGTGTCACGCCGGATACGGATGGGAAGACGACACCTTCGACTTCACCAACGAGTCCAACATTGACTGTCTCGCGTGTCATGACAATTCCGGTCAGTACGCCAAAGCTGACTCGGGCTACCCGGCGGAGGCCAGCGACCTGGCGCTTGCAGCGCAGAGCGTCGCCACCCCGACCCGGGACAACTGCGGCAACTGCCACTTCGACGGCGGCGGCGGAAACGGCGTGAAGCATGGCGATCTCGACGACACGATGCGACACCCCGACGAGACCATCGATTACCACATGGGTGTCCTCGACTTTCAGTGCGTCGACTGTCACCAGGCCGAAGACCATGAGATCCCGGGAACGATGACATCGGTGAAGTTGGTCGACGACAACCCGGTCGCCTGCACCGACTGCCACGACGCCATGCCACACGAAGATGAACGCCTCGACAGCCACACCGATCGTGTCGCATGCGAGACCTGCCACATCCCTCTCTATGCGGTGAAGGATCCGACGAAGCTCTGGTGGGATTGGTCGACGGCCGGCCAGGACGGCATCTCGGACGATCCGCACGAGTACCTGAAGATCAAAGGCAGCTTCGTCTACGACGAGCAGGTGATACCCGAGTACTTCTGGTTCGACGGCACGGCCGAGCGCTACCTCTTCGGCGACCCGATCGACCCGGACGTTGTCACACCTCTCAACGATCCGAATGGAGGCATCGACGATCCGATCTCCAAGATCTATCCGTTCAAGATCCACCGGGCCAATCAGCCATACGACACGGTCTACAACTACTTCCTGCAGCCAAATCTCGTCGGCGAAGAGGGTTATTGGACGATCTTTGACTGGGACATCGCCCTGGAGAACGGCGCTCGTGACACGGGTTTGGAATTCAGCGGTGAATACGACTTCGCACTCAGCGACATGTACTGGCCGCTCGAGCATCAGGTCGCGCCGGCCGATCAGGCACTGCAATGCACCGCCTGCCACTCCGACGACGGGCGACTCGACTGGACCGCCCTGGGTTACGACGGTGATCCGATGGACACCGCTGGTCGACGCACCGTCGTTGGGAGCGACGAATGAGACGGCGTCGGACCGTCATGATGCTGGGCGTCGCAGCGCTGTTCGCTTCGACGTTCATGCTCGCAGGGACCAACACATCGGCTGCCTCCACAAGCACCGAAGAAGAGGGAGCCATCGTGATCGCTCCCGGGGGAGGCCAGATCCCGCCCGACGGCGTGCAGGACCTCGTCAATCCGCCACCGCCGGCGGAACCGACCGGCAGCACCATGCACCCGACGTACGCGCTCCTCGACGGGGACGGTGTCAACGTCCTGTCAACGGGGAATCCGGTATCGACGATGAACACCTGCGGACAGTGCCACGACGCCGACTTCATCGTCGAGCACAATTACCACGCCTCCGTTGGCCTCGACGCCCTGACCGAACCGGGCACCGCCGCCTCCGGACGTGCGTGGGATATCTCCAACGGCTGGTTCGGTCGATGGAATCCCATCACCTACCGCTACCTGTCCCCTGAGGGTGACGAGTTCCTCGATCTCAGCACCGCAGAGTGGATCATGACCCTCGGTCAACGTCACGCCGGGAGCGGGCCGGCCGAGACATCGCGCGATGGTGTATCCCTCACCGACCTCGATCCGAATCCCGACAGCGTCGAGACCAGCCTCCTCACGGACGATGGCACCGTCACCGTGTGGGACTGGGATACCTCCGGGGCCGAAGAACTCAACTGCTTCCTCTGCCACGTCCCCAACTCCGACAATGACGCCCGCATCGCCGAACTCGAAGCCGGACACTTCGAGTGGGCCAACACCGCAACGCTCGCGGGCACGGGCATCGTGGAGCGCACCGACGACGGATGGGATTGGAACGCGGGCGCCTTCACGTCGTTGGGCCAGATCAATCACGACAAGCTACCGATCGGGCGATCGACCAACGACTCGTGCGGCCAGTGTCACGGAACTGTTCATATGAGTCCCGACCCCATCGATGGCTCGTCGCTGCTGGACGGATGGGAGACGCTCACCACGGGACAGGTCTTCTCTGATCAGCGCCTCGCCGCATCCGGCCTCAACTTCGAAGACAAGACAGACCTGGGCCGGGCATGGGACATCCATGCGGAACGCGGTCTCGACTGCGTGAGTTGCCACTCATCGATCAACAACAGCGCCCAGGTCGCCGAAGATCCTGCCACCAAGCCCGAGCACCTCATCTACGACCCGAGAAGTTCAAGCCTCGACGACTACCTCTACCAGCCGATCCACGAGTTCACCAAGGGTGACACCGCGCAGGGAACCGTCGCTCCCCAATACGACAACACGATGCGGACCTGCACCGGATGCCATGACCCGGTCACCTCCCACGAGTGGCTGCCGTTCCAGGAACGCCACATGCAGACCGTGGCGTGTGAGACGTGCCACATCCCGACAGCGATGGCGCCCGCCGCCGAGCAGTACGACTGGACGGTCATCCACACCGACGGCACCCCTCGCACGACGACGCGTGGAGCCGACGGGCCGGTGGAAAGCGCCGACACCGTGATCAGCGGGTTCGAGCCGGCCATCCTGTTGCGCTCCGACAACGACGGCAGCGTCCGCCTCTCCCCGTACAACCTCGTCACCTCCTGGTACTGGGCACACGGGACCGGCGATAGCGAACGGCCCGTTCGCGTCTCCGACCTCGAGGCGGCATACCTCGACGGGGCCGGCGACTACGACACCAACATCATCGCCGCGTTCGATGCCGACGGGAACGGGTGGATCTCGGAGAGCGAACTCGCCATCGACACCGATGAGAAGCAGGCTGTCGTGGCCGGGCGTCTCACGAGCCTCTCGCTCGAGAGTCCGCACATCATCGGCGAAGTGCAGCCGTACAGCGCCGCACACGGGGTCGTCGGCGGCGACTGGGCGATCAAGGACTGCCAGGTCTGCCACTCCAACGACTCACGGCTCAGCCAGGGCATCGAACTCGGAGGGTACGTACCAGGTGGCGTGATCCCGACGTTCATGTCGGACGCCAACACTGAGACCACCGGGATGATGACGATCACTGAAGATGGGTCCCTGGTCTACTTTCCAGAGAC
>JBLWQS010000195.1:0-3906 GCA_048452705.1 Acidimicrobiia bacterium | reverse complement strand
CCCAGAGTCTGGAGAGATAGCCAGCAATGAGGGGGATGCCAAGGAAGATGAAGACGGTCTTCGCTATCGCCCACATCGAGATGTCGAGCGCCGAGCCGGTGTCGAGTCCCAGCCACTCCGGTAGTGCCTGGAGGTAGAACCAGCCGAGGATCGCGTAGGCGACTACCTGGAACACCGAGTTGAGGGCGACGAGCACCGCGGCGGCCTCGCCGTTGCCGCAGGCCAGGTCGTTCCAGATGAGCACCATCGCGATGCATCGGGCGAGACCCACGATGATCAGACCGGTGCGGTAGGCGGGGAGGTCGGGGAGGAGGATCCATGCGAGGGCGAACATGACTGCTGGACCGACGATCCAGTTGAGAACGAGCGACATCCCCATCAGCCTGCGATCGGCGGTGACCTCGCCGATCTTCGAGTACTTCACCTTGGCGAGCACCGGGTACATCATCGCCAGCAGACCGAGGGCGATGGGGAGCGACACGGTGTCGATCTTGATGGTATCCAGCGAGTCGTTCAGCCCCGGGAAGGTCCTCCCGAGCAGGAGTCCGACGGCCATGGCGAGGAGGATCCAAACCGGCAGGTAGCGGTCGAGAGCCGACAGTCTTTCAACGACCCCGGCCTCGTCTGCATCAACGGGAGGGGTCATCTCAGGTGGCGGCTCCCGCGAGGAGACCGCTGATCTCGCTCACCGATGGCACACGTCCGGTCGTCTTGACTTCCCCGTCGATGGCGAGGGCCGGCGTGGACATCACGCCGTAGGCGACGATCTCCCCGTAGTCGGTGACCTTGTCGATCGGCACATCCATGCCGAGTTGTTCCAGGGCTTGACGGGTGGCTGCTTCCAGTGCGTTGCAGTTCTTGCACCCTGTTCCGAGTACTTCGATTTTCATCGTTGTTCCTTTCACTAGATCACGACGTTGAAGAGATATCCGACGGTGAGGATGCCCGCACCGACCACGCCCACGAACGTGGCGAGGAGTTGCGGCTTGAGGACGCGACGCAGCAAGATCATCTCGGGGAGGGACAGCGCAACGACCGCCATCATGAAGGCCAGAACGGTGCCGAGAGCGACGCCCTTGTCGGCGAGGGCCTGGACGAGAGGCACGATCCCTGCTGCGCTCGAGTAGAGCGGGATGCCGACGAGTACGGCGATCGGGACGGCAAGCGGGTTGCCTGCTCCGGCCCAGCTAGCGAACCAGTCTTCGGGTACCCACCCGTGGATAGCGGCGCCGATTGCGATGCCGACCAGCAGATACGGCCAGATCTTCTCGACGATGGTCTTGACCTCCTGCCAACCGAGGGCCAACCGATCGTCCCATGGCATGTCTGTTGACGGCTCAACGGTCACGCCGCGCAACTTCGTCTCGAACACGAATGGTTCAACCCAATGCTCGAGGTGGAGCCTGCCGAGTACGTAGCCCGCGACGATCGCTACAAGAAGTCCGAATACCACGTACAGGACCGCCACCTTCCACCCGAACATCCCGAGGATCAGGATCACCGCCACCTCGTTCACCATGGGCGACGCGATGAGGAAGCTGAGGGTGATCCCGAGCGGCACGCCCGCAGCGACGAAACCGATGAAGGCGGGTACGGCAGAGCACGAGCAGAACGGTGTGACCACGCCGAGTCCGGCGGCCGCGACATTGCCCAGTCCCTCGCGCCTTCCGCCGAGGAGCGCCCGGGTTCGTTCGATTGTCACGAAGCTGCGCAGCACCGTGACGATGAAGATGATCCCCCCGAGGAGCAGCAGGATCTTCGTCGTGTCGTATACGAAGAAGTGCACGGCTTCGCCGAGCCGGCTCTCCCGGTCGAGACCGACGACGTCGTAGACAACGAAATCCCAGAACTGACCGTTGAGGAGGTATCCAACCACCCACGCGAAGACCGCGGCGACCACCAGTCCCCAGAGATTGAACGAGCTTCTCTTCGTTCCCGGCTCGGGGAGGAAGACGCTCACGGCCGCAACCTCTCCGGAAGAGCGGCGGCGATCACCTCCGCCGCGTCTGAAGTCAGGGAGTAGTCGATCCAGCGTCCGCGCTTGGCCCCTTCGATGAGTCCGGCCTCGCGCAGCACCTTCAGGTGATACGACAAGAGGTTCGGGGCAATGTCGAGCCGATCCTGGAGATGGCAGTTGCACCGGATCTCCGGCGAGAGGATCTCGAGGATCTCAAGGCGATAAGGATCGGCGAGTGCTTTCAGCACGTCGGCTTTCGCTTCAATATCCATTGGAACAAGAATTCTTGAACTATTCACGACAGCATCGTATCGCACGTGCTCCGGTCACGCAAACGCCGCGAGCTCACCCCTCGTCGGATGGCTCCGCGAGCATCGCTGCGGCGGTCGATGACCGGTGTGGCAGGTTGATGAAACGCCGCTGCTTCGGCCGCGCGGTGAAGACAATTCGCACGAGGGCGTAGAGGACGAGCGGCACGAAAGCCGCCGCAAGACCCCAGAAGTAGCCGACCGGTCCGGCGATCTCCATGAGAACGGACACCGCAATGGGGCCCACGATGGATCCGATCGCGTAGGCGAAGATGATTCCTGCAGCTGCGGCGACGAGCTGGTGCGGCGGCATCACGTCATTGATCATCGACACTGCCAGGGAATACATGGGGAAGGCGAGGCTCCCGAAGGCTGCAGCAAGCACGAACAGCCAGAGACCGGTCGGATTGACGACGGCTGCGACCGCGGCAAGCACGACCGCCCCGGTGGCCGTCACGAGGACGACCCTCCGCCGCGGAAAGCGATCCGAGAGATACCCGAGCGGGTACTGGGAAGCTGCACCGCCCACGATCGAGGCTGCCATGAACAGCCCGACGAGACCCGGTTCCATGCCGACTCCCGTGGCGTAGACGGCACCAAGCGCAATGATCGCCCCATCTGCGAATCCGGAGAGCACGACGGCCATGACACCCAGCGGAGCCACCCGCGTCAGTGCAGCAATCGAGAACTTGACGGGGATCGTCTCGCTCGGAACGGGAATCCGTATCAGGGCAACCGGGACGACCGCGAGCGAGATCAGAATCCCGACGACGATGAACAGCGTTGCGTCGAGCGGATCGTCGATACCCAACAGGAGTTGGCCCAACCCGAGCCCCAACGTGACGACCAGCATGTAGACAGACAACAGGCGCCCGCGCGTCTCGTTGGATGCCCGCTCGTTCAACCAACTCTCCACGGTGACGTACAGACCGGACATCGCCAGGCCGAGGACGAACCGCAGTACGCCCCAGGCGATCGGCGTGATCAGGAGCGAGTAGGACAGCGCCGCGGCGGAGGCCAATGCCGCGAGACCGGCGAACACCCTGATGTGCCCGACCGTCACGAGCCGGCGAGGGATCGTCAGCGAGCCGAGCAGAAAGCCGACGTAGTACATGGACATCACGACGCCGATCACCACGGTCGGAAAGCCTTCGAGGTCGGCACGCACCCCGAGGAGTGACCCGAGCAGGCCGTTGCCCATCATCAACAGAGCCAACCCGAAGAAGAGTGGCAGAACCGACGCAACGACTCCGCGCTCGCTCACTTTGTGGACCCCATCACACCCGCCGATCTCAGATACGGAGAAGCGGCGCAAGCGTAGTGGCCGCCGTTAGATGAGCGCGACAACGGGTGCCGTCCGGGGAGAGTGGACGACACCCGTTAGATCACGGGTTGGTCAGATCAGACGGTCGATCCGGCGAGTTCCGGTTCGCCTTCCGGAGTGTCTGAGTCCTCGGGTTCGACGACCAGGTTCGGCAGGATCCGGTCCAACCACCTGGGAATCCACCAGTTTTTGTCTCCGAGCAGCTTCATCGTGGCGGGCACGAGGAGCATGCGCACGACGGTCGCGTCGATGGCGACTGCGACGGCGAGTCCGAGGCCGAGAATCTTGATCGTCCTCAGGTCCTCGAGCATGAAGCT
>JBLWQS010000194.1:0-3911 GCA_048452705.1 Acidimicrobiia bacterium | reverse complement strand
CCGTTCGATCCGCATCCAGTCAGATCGACGTGGGGGACGCGGGCGACGTACCGCTCTTCGATCTGTCCGCAGTCGAACCAGGGGAGTCCATCGTCGCCTGCTTCCGGGCCCGCATCAACGGCGGGTCTCGCGAATTGAGTTCAGTGCGGCTCTACTCGTCGGGCTTGCCCGAGATCGAGGGTGCTCGACCTGTCGGCATCCACATCTCGAGTGGGAATTTGATCGCGGGGAGCAGTGCTCCTGCCGGTGTGATCGAATGCGACGAGATCGACGGTTCGCTCACTTCTCTGACTCTGAGGAACGGCTCGGTTGCCGACTACGCCACGACGAGGTTCGCCTACACGATCGGTGACCCGTTGGGGCCGGTCGGTCCGGGCGTCAGCACAGTGATTGTGAGAATCGCGCTGGTATTTCCTGATGTTGTTGCCGCATCCGCTGCCAGGGCGCTCGCAACCGGTTGGGTCATCGAGACGCACTGATTAGCGAAGAGGCCGAGCAGGCGCGAGTGCCAGAAATGCTCCCCTTCACAGTGGGGGAACGCGGAGCGAGGGACGGAGGGGCCAGCACGCCGGCGGTTGTCAGGCAAAGCGGCCCCTCTGGCCTGCCGACGATCTCCCCCACTGCGTGGGGGAGAGTGTCAAACAGCAATGTCGCTGCGAGGAACCGTGGGTTCAGGCTGCGTGGGGGAGAGACCCGGCATCGCGTCGCCGTCGTCAACGATCAGCATCCGTAGCGGGCGCAGGTTGGTGGACTCGGGCTCGACCGGCGGCTCAGAGGTCGTCCGGTCGGGCTGATTCGACGTTGAATCAGTGACGTGGCTTGGCACAGCTCTCCGCTGGTTGCTTGATGTCCGTCCAGGGTGTATCGGCTTGTGGCAGGCGATTCTTCGGGTGTTCCGTATCGCAGATGGTGGCAGTGGCCTCTTCGTCAATCGGCTGGCCAAACTGCGCACCGGGAACTGATCAGAGCAGTTGCAGCGTCATCCCCGACAATTCAGAGTGTGTTCCACAGAGGGCTCTTGACGCGGTAGAGTCGGCGCATCAGCCTGACCGGGTTCCTCGACCAATCTCCCCCCGTTTGGTCGAGGGCCCGGTCACCTCTTCTCAACGATGCTGTCCCCCCGGTCATCAATCGAGACCGAGGGGACAGATTCAGCACGCTCGTCGTTACTACATGGCCATGAGAGCGACGCTCGCTTCAGTCATCCAGGCCCGTGCGATGTGGGCGGCATCGTGGCGTTCTTCGATCGATCCGCTCCCGTCGGCGACTTCGAGGAGAACCGTCGCCTCATCGAGGTAGCCGGTGACGGCGGTGACGTTCTCTCCCGCAGCCTCGGCCCATCCAGCGATCTTGGTGAGATGCTCGAGACGCAATTCGAACCGTTCGAGATCTCCCGCAAGGTGGCGTTCGTAGTCGGGGCTCTCGCCATTGCGGGCGGCGCGCCACTCGATTCGCTGGAGTTGACGCCGTGAGATCACGGTGCCGATGACCTCGGCGGACTCATCGAAGTCGGAGATGGCGTCGAGGGTGTCGCCGACGGCGGCGATCGCTGCGGCCTTCTGTTCGTCCGTGAGTCGGTCCGAGTTCGCGATCCGGTCTTCGAGTTCCGCTGCCCGATCTGCGGCTTGGTCACGCAACTCGTCTGCGGTCTGATCGATCCACTCTGGTGGGAACGTCCGCTCGGGGCGGGGGCGCTCAGCCGGTCGGTCGTTGTCTATGGCCAGGGCGGGCATAGCGCCGATGGCTACCGTCGCGGCGATCATTGCCACGAGGATCATGGTCCGTCGCTTCATCCTGTTCTCCTTCGATCGAGGATTCTGACAACCCCAACGATGCCCGATCGATGTGAGGCGGATGCGAGGGAGATGTCAGCATTGTGTGAATTCCCGCGACGTCGCGCTGGTCCGGCGGGTCGAGGAGTTCGATACTCTCTGCGTGTGATGAAACGAAGAACAGCGCTGCTGGGTGGTGTTCTCCTGCTCGCGGCCTGTTCGAGTGTGAGCGGCGACGTAACAACCACGCGGGGTTCAGACGCCGGAACCGCGACCACGATCGAAGCCGGTGACAGCCAACTCCCGGCCGGCTTCGACGTCCAGGGCCACAGGGGTGCGCGAGGCCTCAAGCCTGAGAATACGCTTCCGTCATTCGAGACTGCCCTCGACCTCGGTGTCTCGACGCTCGAACTCGACCTGCACTACTCGGCGGACGGCGACGTCGTCGTCTGGCACGACCCGGTCATCGATCCGGACAAGTGCGGCCTGAAACCGGGTGCTCCCTCCCATGTCCCCGATCCGGACGATCCCGCAACACCCGAGGCAGCGCTGGCGGTGCGCTCGCTCACAGCAGCGGATCTCCGGTGGTTCGACTGCAGTCGCAACCCGGATCCGAACACCTTCCCCGACCAGGACTCGGAAGCGACGCTGCTCGCGGGGGATGACTTCGGCATCGTCACACTGGATGCTCTGATCGACTTCGTAGAGAGCTACTCAACGGCAACATCGAAGACCGAACTCCAGAAGGAGGGTGCGGGAATCGTCGGGTACAACGTGGAGACCAAGAGGGGCTTCGGGGACCCGTCGGCGATCGACGACGGCTTCGATGGGACGAATGCGGGGCCGTTCGAACTGAGGCTGTTGGAAGTCATCGAAGATCGTCAGATCCGGGAGCGAGTCATCGTGCAGAGCTTCATCCGTGAGTCCCTGGAGGCAATCCATCGGGTCGACCCGAAGATCCGGCTGGCGGCACTCACCGCCGGCGACGCCGATCCAGGGGGCTACGCGGCGCTCGGTATCTCGGTGTGGTCTCCGATGGCATCCACGATCAGCGAGCGCCGGCTCGCCGAAGCCTTTGAGGCGGGTCTCGCCGTCATCCCGTGGACGGTCAACAGTCCTGAAGTGGTCGAGGCGCTCATTGCGGTCGGTGTCGACGGTGTGATCACGGACCGTCCGGACCTCATCCTCGGCCCGTAGCTGGCGAGCCCTCCGCCGATCCGAATATCTATCGACCACTTCACGCGCGCTTAGCGCACCGTTATCGCTCCATATCCTTGAATTCGACCACTGTCCGTGTTCGTGTCAAGAAATCCAAGGGAGAACCCATGACCAGCCCATCACCGAGGAAGAGCCAGACCAGATCGAGCATGTTCACGATCTCGTTGATCCTGGGGCTACTCCTAATCCCGCTCAGTGCGGTCGCCGCAACCGCTCTGATATCGAACGACGGCGAGACGGATGAAGGCGAGGCGGCTGCAATCGTCGTCGACGTTCCGGAAACCACGATCACTTCCACGACCGAGGCCGTCGCGGCCGAAACCGTGTTCGTCACGGAGCCGCCAACCGCCACGCGAGGAGATCTCGAAGCCGCGTGCGGAGAAGAAGGGTTCGAGCTCGTCGAACGTGAAGCTGCAGAAACGATCACCGACCTCGAGCAGGCAGCCCTCGACGCCCTCCGCCAGATCTGTGCGGAAGAGGGCCTCGAGCTCCCCGGCCCACCCGCTCCGCCGCCCGTCGTGCGCACCGTGAAGGTCGTGGACTCCTCCGCTTCGGCAACGACCGATGACACGATTCCAGATGATTCATCAGTGTCCGGTGACGACGATCAGTACGACGACGACCATGACGACGAGGACGAAGAAGACGATCACGACGAAGACGAAGAAGATGACCACGATGACGAAGACGAAGAGGACGAAGAAGATGATGAGGACGACGACTGATGCGTTCGTCCCTCACTTCGACCGCCGCGGGGCTCACCGTCGCCGTCATCGGCCTGGTGCCGTTGCTCTGGCTGATGGAATCCACATCAGTTGAGGAGCCACCCCCGGCGCCCGCGATCGAAGTCAACGCTCAACAAGCTCCGATGGTGACGACCCCTCCGCCCAAGCCCACTGTTGTCACCATCGACTCCCCGAC
>JBLWQS010000193.1:0-3929 GCA_048452705.1 Acidimicrobiia bacterium | reverse complement strand
TGGGGGTCTCGATAGACATGGCAGCAGCGTAACCGGTGCCGCTGGCGGAATCGTCGGCCGTCGGTACCCAGTACTCAGTACTCATACAGGTCTCTATCGAGAGACCTCCTATAGCCTCTTCACAGTCATGACCACCGATACATACCCTGCGATCCCACAGACGCCGCCTCCGCCGCCACCTGCCCCGACGAAGAAGAAGGGTGGGTTCGCGAAGAAGGCGTTCTTCGCCCTCCTCATCCTCGCGGTCATCGGAGTATTCGGGACAATCGGGTACGTCAAGTGGACCGAAGGCAAGATCGACCGCATCCCAACGGAGGAGTTGGCCAGCCTCTCAACCGTGGTGCCCGGATCTTCAGAGCCAATCAATTTCCTCGTCATCGCCACCGACGATCGGTCCGATCTCCCCGATGATTGGGAAGACAATTTCGGCGAGTTCACCGGTCGCAGGACCGACGTGATGATGCTCGCTCACCTCGTTCCCGGCGAACGGATCCAACTGCTCAGCCTCCCACGTGATCTCCAGGCGGAAATCGAAGACCACGGGACGAATCGCCTGAACTCTGCGTTCGTGTTCGGTGGACCGGACCTTCTCATCAAGACCGTCCAACAGGAGACCGGTATCCCCGTTCACCACTACGTCGAGATCGACTTCGGTGGTTTCGGTCGGATCGTTGACTCGCTCGGCGGCGTGTCGATCGATTTCCCCTACCCGGCCCGGGACGGCAAGTCCGGATTCGAGGTCGACGCAGGAACACACACCCTCGACGGCGAGATGGCCGTCGCCTACGCCCGATCCCGCACATACGAGGAGTACAAGGACGGCTCGTGGCAGGGAACCGGTGGTGGAGACATCGCCAGGACACAGCGTCAGCAGGACATCATGGTGCAACTCTTCGATCAGGTTGCCTCTCCGTCGAGCGCCTTCAACCTCCCCACGTTCCTGCCCACGTTTGCCGACAACATCACAGCCGATGAGGCGCTTGGACTTGCGTTGATGACGGATCTCGGCCGATCAGCCCTCGGTCTGCAGTCTTCGAACATCGACCGGGTCACGCTCCCGGTCAAGAACCACAAGGGCAGCGACGGACGCGCTTATGTGATCCCGACCGAGGCGGCGGCGGCCGTTATCGCCGCCTTCAAGGCCGGCGACCCCTACCCCTGACCGAGCCGACCCCACCAAATCCCATCGGTTGTGTCTAGAACCACGCCGGGGGTGGTCGTAGGCACAAACGACGGTTCAGAGGGTGGCGACGGCGGCTATCAGTCGGTCGATCTCGTCTTCTGTGTTGAAGTAGTGGACCGAAGCTCGCACCAGATTCGGCAGGTCCCTCGCCTCCATGTCGAAGCGCGCTGAGTACGGGGTCACCACCGAGACGTTGATCCCTTGCGCATGCAGCGCCGCCTTGACGATTTCCGCTGCGTGGTCTTCGATGGTGAACGTCACGATCGCCCCGCGTTCCGAGCCGATGTCGCGCACCGTTACGCCGGCCACATCGGAGAGTCCTTCTCGGAGCATCCCGCTGAGTTCCAGGATCCGTTCCCAGATCTCTTCCAGTCCGATGTCCATCGCGTAGGTCGCAGCCCTCCCCAAACCGAGCACCAGCGCCGGCGAGCGCTCCCAGAGTTCGAAGCGTCGGGCGTCCGATCTCATCTCGTAGCGGTCCGGGGTTTCCCAACGCGCACCGTGGAGGTCAAGCACTGCCGGATCGAGTCGATCGAGCATCTTCTTTGAGACGAAGAGGAACCCGGCACCTCGCGGCCCTCGCAGGAATTTCCTCGACGTCGCCGAGAGCATGTCGCACCCGATCTCTCCGACGTCGATTGGCATCTGTCCGACCGATTGACAGGCATCGAGCAGATACGGGACACCGTGGGCGTTCGCAACGCGACCGACATCGGCGGCCGGGTTGACCAGGCCGCTGTTCGTCGGCACGTGGTTGATAGCGATCAGCCGGACTCGATCATCGATCATCGCATCGAGTGCATCAACATCGACCTCACCGGTTGTCCGGTCCGGTATGACCTCAACGCTCACGCCGGTTCGCTCTGCGACCTGGAGGAATGCGATCACGTTCGAGGCGTACTCACTGGTCGTCGTGAGGATGCGGTCACCCTTGGAAAAGTGCAGTGCGGTGAATGCCAGACCCCACGCCCTCGTAGCGCTGTCGGCAAGAGCGATTTCCGAACGGTCCGCACCGATCAGACGGGCGACCGTGTCGTAAACGGCCTCGATCTCATCGGCATGCGCATCAGCCGTCTCATACCCACCCAGACGGACCTCTTCGTCCAGATAGCCGGTGATCGTCTCCAGCACCGGTCGGGGGATCAAGGAGGCCCCGGCATTGTTGAAGTGAGCGACGAAGGCGGTCCCTGATGTGTCGGCTCGTACGGCTGGAATGTCGATCATGTGCGTTGCTCCCAGAGACTCAGAGACCGAGCTCGTCGATCAGGTCGACCATGGTCGGGGTGAGGAGCATCTTCCGAACCTCTGCCACAGGAACCCACCTTGCCTCGGCGGCGTCGTCACCCGCCACAAGTTCCCCTCCAACCACGGTGCCACGGAAGTCGACGACCGTGTAGTGATACGCAGGAGGATCGGCGTCGTCGAGGATGTCGCCCACCCACAACGACTCCCCGACTTCGATCGTCAATCCCGTCTCCTCTAGGACCTCCCTGGCTGCCGCCGCACGCATCGTCTCTCCGCGCCGCTGGCGACCGCCGGGAACGGCCCAGTGGTCCACGTAAGCGCCGCGCCTTCGACGAATGAGCAACATCAGGCCATCTTTGATGACAACGGCTCCGGCGCCGGGAGTCGGGTGATCTTCAGACATAGTGACAACCGTACATCGACCGGGTTCGCTGGGAAACCTAGGGTGCTGCGACCTCAGCGATCTCGTCGACCTTCCGGTCCCGGAACCCGGCGGCCACGTTCTTCACCGTGAGGACGATGAAGAAGAGGGCGATCGGGATGACGGCCATCGTTGCCGAGCCGGACGTGTTGGCGTGATACGAGATGATCAGACCCAGGACCACTGAGAAGACACCGATCAGCGCCGCTACAGCCATCATCGCCGGAACGCGACGCACCAGCAGAGCCGCAGTCGCCGGTGGGCCGACCAACAGGCCGAATACGAGAAGCGTCCCGACGGTCTGGAATGACCCGACGATCGACAACACGATGAGGCCGAGCAGGAGCACGTGCGTCACACGGGGATGAAGGCCGTACAACTGCGCCTTCTGTTCGTTGAACGACAGGACCAGGAAGTGTCGGTAGAAGAGCACGGACGTTCCGATGGCAACCACCGTGATGACGGCCAGGACGATCAGATCGGTCTGCGTGACGCCGAGTACGTCGCCGAAGAGGATCGCGGTGAGGCTCCCGCTGTACGACGCAGATTTCGAGATGAGGATGACACCGAGTCCCAGCATGCCGACGAAGAGCAGTCCGATTCCCGTGTCCTCCGAGAACGTCGTCTGCCGGTGAACGAGGTTGATCCCCCAGATCATGACAAGTGCAGCGATCGCCGCACCGATCAGTGGGTTGAATCCGATGAGGATGGCAAGGGCGATTCCTGGGATCACACCGTGAACGAGGGCGTCACCGAGGAACGTCATCCCCCGGATCACGACCCAAGTTCCGACGACCGAAGTGGTGAGCGCCGCGAGCGAACCCGCCAGCAGTGCCCGCTGCTGGAAGGCCAGTTCGAAGGGAGCGGTCAGCCAATCCATGTGTGTCCTACGGTACCGGTCGGTGCGGCGGGTGGCCCACAGAGGACAGACCACACACCGCGGACAACAGACCACAGACCACAGACCACAGCAGGACCCCTCCGTGCGAGGGTTTGGCTGTTGTCTGTTGTCTGTCCGCTGTTTGCTGTCGTCTGTCGTCTGTTGTCTGTCGTCTGTCGTCTGTCGTCTGTCGTCTGTCG
>JBLWQS010000192.1:245-3996 GCA_048452705.1 Acidimicrobiia bacterium | reverse complement strand
CCCTGCGTCGCTGAGACACGTGACGGCGACGGTGTGGATCTCTCGCACGCCGCTGGCAGCTGCGGTGGAGATAGCATTTGCCTCTGCACAGATCGATGCACCGTAGGCCGCGTTCTCGACGTTGCAGCCCCGATACTCGGTGCCGTCGGCGGCGACGACCACGGCGCCGACCGGGAACCGGCTGTACGGCGAGTACGAGTTCTCGGCCGCCGATCGGGCATCTTCGATGAGTCGCTGTGCTTCTGTCATGGCTCCAACAGTGCTTCGATGAACGCTCTCGGTTCGAAGGGTACGAGATCGTGGATCCCTTCGCCGACACCAATGTACTTCACGGGCACGTTGAGCTCTTGTTCCACCGCGATCGCAACGCCGCCGCGCGCCGTTCCGTCGAGCTTCGTAAGCACGATCCCGGTCACACCCACGGACTCGGTGAAGCTCCGTGCCTGCCCGATTCCGTTCTGGCCGGTGGTTCCATCGAGAACGAGAAGGACTTCCCCAATCTCCCCCGCCTCGCGGCGAAGCACGCGAGCCACCTTGGCGAGTTCGTCCATGAGGTTGGCCTTCGAGTGCAATCGCCCTGCCGTATCGACGAGCACGACGTCGGCGTTGGATTCAGTGGCCGTTCGATAAGCATCGTATGCCACGGCAGCGGGATCAGAGCCCGGCTCACCGGAGACGACTTCGACCCCGACTCGTTCGGCCCAGGCACGGAGTTGTTCGTCCGCGGCGGCCCGGAACGTATCGGCAGCACCGAGGATCGCGGTCCGGCCACTCTCTCCAAGCAGGCCGGCGATTTTGGCGATCGACGTCGTCTTCCCCGTGCCGTTCACTCCGACGACGAGGATCACGGCGGGTTTGCCCTCGAGATGCAGGGATCGATCGCGCCCCGACATCTGGCTGATCAGGGACTCTTCAAGCATCTGTCGCGCTTCGTCGCCGTCGTCCGGGTGTTGCTTGCGAACGTCGTTCACGACGGCTGATGCCGTTGACACTCCTACGTCTGCGGCGATCAAGGCGTCTTCGAGTTCGCTCCAGAAGTTGTCGTCGAGCGTGTCGGACCCAAAGAGGCTGCCGAGTCGGTCACCGATAGCCGATCGCGTACGCGACAGTTTGGAACGTAGGCCTCGTTCCGGAGCCTCAACCCCGGCTTCGGCTACAGGACCTTTGTCGCGTGATCGCAGGATCACGACGAGCGCAACGACCGCGATGATGAAGATCGCTGCGACGAGCAAGATCAAGAGGTTGGTGTCCACCGGTACTCCTAACGAACGGAATGACTAGACGGTGACCTTCGCCATGCGGCGGGCGAGGACCTTCGAGGATTCGCCGGGTTCCATCGTGACGCCGTACAGCATATCGGCGGCCTCCATCGTCTGTTGCTGGTGCGTGATGACCACCAACTGCGCCGACGAACGAAGCGTATCAACGAGCTTCAGGAACCGATGCAGATTCGCGTCGTCGAGCGCCGCTTCGACCTCGTCCAGGACGTAGAAGGGGCTCGGCCGTGCGCGGAATACGGCGAACAGGAACGCGAGGGCGGCGAGGCTTCGCTCTCCACCGGAGAGGAGGGCGAGTCTGCCGACTTTCTTGCCGTGGGGCTGTGCCTCGACCTCGACGCCGGCCTCGAGCGGGTGATCCAGATCGGTGAGGCGCAGCCGCCCGCGACCGCCGGGGAATACCTGGGCAAAGTTCTCCTGATAGAGCGCCGAGATCTCATCGAATGCCACCATGAACAGGCTCGCCATCTCTTCGTCGAGTGCCGTGATGACTTTTCGCAGCTCAGCTCGGGACTCGTCGAGATCGACGAGTTGCTCATCGAGGAGCGCCACTTCGCCGGCCAGGTCATCGTACTCGGCGGCAGCCAGCGGATTGATGGGTCCCATTCTCCGTAGATCGGCCTCGAGGCTTGCAAGGCGCTCGGATGGAACGATCGACTCGTCGAGCTCCGGACGGGGCGCACCGAGCGCCTCATCGAGAGATGCGTCGACGTCTCGGCGTAGACCTTCCTCGCTCGACTCCATGCGAACGCGAATCTCAGTCAGCTCAACGGCGAGAACCGCGAGCCGTTCCTTCGCCGTTGAGATCGCGTCCTCAAGGTCCTCGCGGCGCTTCTCTGCGGTAGCGAGGGCCTCAGACACGTCTCCAACTTCGAGACGAAGCGACCGCTGTCGGTCGCGCAACGCGCTGATGTGTTGCTGAGCGATTGCGGTCACTCGAATGGATCGGATCTCGATCTCGGAGAGCTGTCCGATTCGGGTATCGTCGTCGGGCACCAAGTCGAGTTGACCGAGTTCCAGCTTGACACGTTCGAGTCTCCGCCGCAGCAGTCCCCGCCGCTCGGAAACCCCTGCGAGCTCGGCGGCCGATTCTTCCCTTCGCAGGCGGGCTTCGTCCCTGCGGGCGCCTACCTCTTCGCGACGGCGATTCAGAGCATCCCAGGCAACTTGCCGGACAGCCTCCTCCCCTTCGAACTCCGCAACCCGCTCGCGCACCTCTGCGATGCGTTCCTCCCGGGCACCCTCGGCTTCCTGAAGCGCCTTCGTGCGTGTATTGAGGCGCTCACGTTCGGCCTCGCCCTCGGCTCTGGCACGACCGATCAAGCCCAGTGCCTCAGTGTGGCCGGCGATCCTTGCCTCAAGCGCCTCGAGATCATCAAGGGCGGCTCGCTCGACCCTCCGGGCTGTATCGAAGTCCCGACGGGTGGCAGTTCGCCTGCTCTCGGTGCGGGATCGTTCGCGCTCGCTGATCTCGAGTTGCACACGGGCGGCTTCAAGAGCGGCGAAGCCCGCCCCGTCCGGCTGTGCGACGTGCATGCCCGACGCGGCGATCACGTCGCCCTCGGGAGTTACGGCCCTCAGGTGGGGATATCGCTCAACGACTCGCCAGGCCGCTTCCCATCCGGCAGCGAAGACGACATCCCCGAGGAGCGCCTCGGCCACTTGGAGATCAGCCTTCGGTCCCAGGAGATCGACGAGTGCATCCAGGCCAAGTTCTTCGGCTGCGGCGCGAGCAGGGACTTCTGTCGACTGCTGCGGGTTGACGAGCGAGACGCCGCCGAGCCCGTTCGATTTGAGATCGCCGGTGAGGCCGCGAATCGTGTCTCGGTCAACGGTGAGGAACGCGTCGGCCCACGGGCCAAGCGCCCGGTCCACAGCATCCGCAAGATCTGCCGGAGCATCCAGGGATACGGCGACCACTCCCAAGACACCTTCGCGATCTTCCGTCATCGTTCGTGCTGCCGGATCCCCGACTCCTGCGATGGCGGCCTCGTGAGCTTCGACCCGTGCTTCAGCTGCGGCGACGGCGAGCAGGGCATCTGTGTGCTGCTGATCGGCGTCTTCCCACTTCGCTTCGACATCCGTGCGGCGATCTTTCGCCTCTTCGTACGTCCGCTGCGAGGCGGTCACCTCGGAGTCTGCCCTCTGGATCGACCGATTCAGATCAACGCTTTCGGTCGTCTCTTCTTCGAGGCGATCGACAACGACGCTGCGACGTGCCTTGATGGAATCGAGTTCACGCCGGTCTCGCTGCGAAGCGTTCTCGAGGGCTCTGAGATCACCCCGAAGGTTCGCGACAACACCCTCGGCGGGGAGTTGGACCTGTTCTGCGAGCACCCTCTCCTCGTCCTCGAGACCTTGAAGGGCCGTGGATCGGCGTTCTGCCTCGTCGCCCAGTCGGAGCTCAGCGTCACTTGCCTCGTCGATTCCGGACGCAAGTTCGAATTCTTCACGCGTGAGATCGTCACGCCGTT
>JBLWQS010000192.1:0-235 GCA_048452705.1 Acidimicrobiia bacterium | reverse complement strand
TCGGCTCCTTCGATTCGGCCCTCGAGTCCAACGCGCCGCTCACGCGCCACGAGCCCGTAGCGGCGTAGCCGCTCGACGACCGTTTCGAGGCGTGCCGCTGCCGTCGTATCCCGTTCCAACGCTGCCCCGACGTCGCCGGCAGACGATCGCAGCCCGACGAGTTCGGTCAGCAGACTTTCCAGCGTCGCCGCGTCCGCGTCGAGCGTCTCCGAAAGCACCGCCTGCTCGGCTGTGG
>JBLWQS010000191.1:0-4004 GCA_048452705.1 Acidimicrobiia bacterium | reverse complement strand
CTCATCGAATTCGGACACGTCTGGCCGCGGCCGGCGTGAGACCGATCAGCAACGTCGTCGACGCAAGCAACTACGCGATGATGGAGTTCGGACACCCAACGCACGCGTTCGACGTCGATCGCCTCGGCCCGACGGTCGTCATCCGTCGCGCAGAACAGGACGAACCGATCACGACGCTCGATGATGTTGAGCGAACCCTTGAGTCATCCGACATCGTCGTCGCGGACGCAAGGCGACCGGTGGCGATCGCTGGTGTGATGGGTGGCGCGGACACAGAGGTCACCGACGAGACGCAGAACGTCTTCATTGAAGCGGCGTACTGGGAGCCACCGAGCGTGTTGATGACCTCGAAGCGACTGGGGCTTCGATCCGAAGCATCGGCGAGGTTCGAACGGGGAATGGATCCTGAATTCTGCAGCCTGGCAGCGGATCGAGTTGCACAGATCCTCGTCGAGACAGCCGGTGGAACGGTGGCAGGGGTCGTCGACGAGTATCCGGCACCTCCCGTACCGAAGGCCATCGAACTCCACGTGAGTGAGATCGAGCGGCTGTTGGGGATTCAGGTGGAGTCCGATACTGCCGCCGCGTTGCTTGGACGTTTCGGCTTCTCCACGACCGGCTTCGATCCGTTGATCGTCGACGTCCCGACCCGGAGACCCGACGTGCACCGTCAGGCGGATCTGATCGAAGAGATCGCCCGCCTCTACGGCTTCGACAACATCCCCGGCCGGTTGCGCTTCGGCGACGGTCTGGGGCTCCCGGTTCGAGAACTGCGCCTCCGGACCCTCCGGTCGATGATGACCGGAGCCGGCTATCACGAGATCTTCAGTTTCTCCTTCATCGGTGCGGCCGACCTCGACGCCCTCCACCTTCCGGAAGATGATCCGGCGCGAACGGGAATCACGGTGGTGAACCCCCTTCGCGATGAGGAGGGTGTGATGAGAACCACGCTGCTGCCCGGACTCCTCAAGGCAGCATCGTCCAATCTCGCGAAGCGCGTCGACGACGCGAGGCTCTTCGAGATAGGCAAAGTGTTCCTACCGGGCGACGGAGTCCTGCCCGACCAGCCCGACAGGCTCGGTTTCGTTGCGGCCGGGGGAGTGGCCTCCAGATGGAATGGGGAGGCTCAGGGCTACGACGTCTACGACGCGACCGGACTGTGGGAGATGATCGCTCGAGCGATGAGGCTCGAAGGCACCGAACTGCGATCCATAGAGCGTGCCCCGTTCCATCCGGGTCGGGCGGCCGAGATCATCTCCGATGGTTCGGTAATCGGGATCGTCGGCGAGATCCACCCAGCCGTGTGCGAGGCCCATGGGATCGAAGGTCGAACGATTGCCGGGGAAGTTGAAGTCGATCCGATCGTCTCGGACCGGAGTGCGTGGCGATTCGACGTTCCTTCGACCTATCCGCCCCAGGTCTTCGACCTCGCTTTCGAACTTGACTCATCCGTACCCGCAGGAACGCTGCTTGCCGCGATCGATGCGGTAGGGGAAGGGATGGTCGAGAAACGATCGATCTTCGACGTCTACGAAGGCGACCCGATCCCTGACGGTCGCAAGAGCGTCGCGATCAACCTGACCGTCCGTGCGCCGGATCGCACCCTGAGCGACGAAGACATTGCGCCGATTCGCAGGGCGATCGTCGAATCGGTCGAGGCGGCGACGGGCGGGACGCTTCGCGGATCGGTATGACCGAGGACGGCGGGTGCGCAGGTTCGTTGCACGGATCGGGAGTGGGTCTAGCCTGACGCCCACATGAAACCCGCGCACGAACAACTCGAGTACATCACCAGAACCGTCGACGTTGATCTGCCCGAAGGGGCGCTCCTTGCTCTCCTTGAGGAGGATCGTCCTCTCAGGGTCAAGCTCGGCGTCGATCCGACTGCACCCGACGTCACGCTGGGATGGGGCGTGGTCTTCGATCTGCTGCGGAGGTTCCAGGACATGGGACACACCGCTGTTCTTATCGTCGGAGACTTCACGGCTCAAGTCGGTGATCCGTCCGAGAAGAGTGAGACGAGGAAGCGTCTGAGCGCCGACGACGTGCGTGGATACGCAGATCATCTCCTCCCCGTCATCAAGACGCAGCTCCTGCCCGAGAGACTCGAGATCAGATACAACTCGGAGTGGCTGGCTGCGATGGACATGCGGGACGTCCTGGAGCTGACGTCGGAATTCACCGTGGCACGGATCATGGATCGGGACGACTTCACGAAACGGTGGGACGCCCACCAACCCATCTCGATGATCGAATTCCTCTATCCGCTGCTGCAGGGGATGGACTCCGTCGCGATCCGGTCGGACATCGAGATCGGGGGCACGGACCAACTCTGGAATCTGCTCGTCGGTCGAGATCTCCAGGAACGACGCGGCCAGCGTGGACAGTCCGTCGTGACCGTTCCGCTCCTCATCGGCACCGACGGTGTGAAGAAGATGTCCCAATCGCTCGGCAACTACATCTCAGTCCGTGACGAGCCGACCGACATGTTCGGCAAGGTCATGTCGATCCCCGACGACGTCATGTCCGACTGGTATCGCCTGGCTGCGGGGGCGACGGAAGAAGAGGTAGAGACGCTCGAGGGAGGCCTCTCCGACGGCTCCATCCACCCCGGTGAGGCGAAACGGGAGCTCGGTCGTCGAATCGTGGCACGACATTACGGTGCGGACGACTCATTTGCGGCAGAAGCCGCATTTGACCGCCTGTTCCGCTCGCACGAGGTACCAGACGACATCGACTCCTACACACTTTCGACCGTGGGGGAGATATCCCTCCCGGCCCTCCTCGGCGACACCGGGCTTGTTACGTCACGATCAGACGGTCGCAGGATGATCAAGCAGGGGGCGGTGAAGATCGACGGTGAACGGGTCGACACAGAGTTCATCGACGCCGCCGACGTCATCGATTCGGTCATCCAGGTAGGGAAACGTCGATTCATCCGCATCGTCGGGGAGTAGTGGCGTCTCGACAGCGCTATCGTCCCGTATCGAACGCGAAAGGACTTCCTTGACGAACTCAACACAGAACCGATTTCCAACGTGGATGATCGTCGTGTCGATCATCATCCTCGCATTTCCTATCATCTGGGCGCTGAGCCTCTTCATGCACATCGTTGCGGCGATGTCCATCGGCGGCATCCTCGTCATTGCAGCTCTGATCGGATTGTTCATCTGGCTCAAGGGCCGGGTCGACGACAAGCGCTGACCCCACCGCACACAGGGTTCTGAGTATTTCTTCCAGAAATCTGAAGAAAACCACTGTTGTGATTTGCGGTACAGCGGGAGCGTGCTTAAATACCGATTCAGCCGGCCATCCGGTCGGCGTTCGGCGCCGCTAGCTTCTAGCGGTGCTAAACTGTGAGGCCCCCCACTCGGGCGCACGCGTGTGCACGAGAAGGGATCCGGGCTCCTTGACAACTGAACAGCGTGTCAAAAGCCAATGGGCGTTCGACCCGTCGGTACCGTTCGCGGTGCAGGCAGGGAGAACGCGTACAAGTTCGGTCACATCAACAGAGGGACCCCCGTCCCCGATGTGACCACCTTTGAGAGATCGATCTCCAGATCTCAGCGAGATCAGGAATTCTTTCTCCCATCTTTTCGATGGAGAGTTTGATCCTGGCTCAGGACGAACGTTGGCGGTGCGCTTAATGCATGCAAGTCGAGGGAGAACCAGTCGTTCCGTAAGGTTCGGCTGGGGAAACCGGCGAACGGGTGCGTAACACGTGAGGAACCTGCCCCGAAGATCGGGATAGCCCGGGGAAACCCGGATTAATACCGAATATCCTCTTTGGACCACATGGTCTGTTGAGGAAATGGTCCGCCGCTTCGGGATGGCCTCGCGGCCTATCAGCTTGTTGGTGAGGTAATGGCTCACCAAGGCAAAGACGGGTAGCTGGTCTGAGAGGACGATCAGCCACACTGGGACTGAGACACGGCCCAGACTCCTACGGGAGGCAGCAGTGGGGAATATTGCACAATGGGCGCAAGCCTGATGCAGCAATACCG